>NZ_JAOQJZ010000008.1:0-68724 GCF_025567495.1 Hominimerdicola aceti
ATTTGTATTTGTGTGGTAACTTTATTTTATCAGATTTTTGCCTATCTCTCTTTTCTTTTTTCTTAATTTTGTCCAATATCTATTGTAGCACTACACTATTAATGGAGGCATAGCTATTTTTTCTCTTGAAATAATCTCTCCGATGTGGTATAATGATAACTGATACATAAAGCATGACCAATTGTGAGGTGATTGCTATGAATATTGCTATCGTTGATGATGAACCTGTATTCTTAAAACAACTTCATAACAGATTAAGAGAAATGAAACTCCCCGACTGCGAAATACACGAATTTACAAGCGGGAGAGACTTATTGAGTTTCTATGTCAAGGGAATGTATGAAGTCATCATACTCGATGTTGAAATGCCCGATCTGACCGGATTGCAGACCGCTGAAAGAATCAGACAGATAGATGGTTCAGTTATTATTTCTTTCCTGACGAATTATGCCGAATTTGCCGTTAAGGGCTACGATGTGGGAGCGTTTCGCTATATATTGAAAAATCAGCCAGACTATGTATATACCAAACAGCTAAATTCTATCATTGCTGAGTGCCAGCAGCGATTTAGAACTTTCACTTTCAATAATAAAAATCTGTCATTCAAGTTCAGGCTGACAGATATTCTTTACTTTGAGGGACATAGAAGAAAGGTATCACTATTCACAGTTAATGGTGAATTGGAGTACGGCGGCGATTTTTCAACTGTGTGTGGCGAGTTGTTAAAGTACAATTTCGCTATTATAAACCGTGGAATACTTGTAAATCTTGACCATATACAGAATATTACCAAGTACGATATTATTCTAAGCAACGGCAGAAAAATCCCCATAGGCAAAACATATAAAGATGAGATAGTTGCTCGCTATCTTAACTATGCAACAGGGAGATGATCGAGTTGCCCGTATTGATTGAAAATATCATTGAGATTGTCAATGTAGCAATTGAAATGATGTTGGTATTCTTATACTTTTCCTTGTTGAGTAAGGCAAAAGTTAATAAAGCAGTTCTTTATCTGTCGTATCTTCTTTCTACTGTAATACTGTCAGCGACAGTTTTGTTGACAGATAATATTTTAGTGTATCTGATTACAACCATTATTCTTATTAGCTCCATGTCCTTTATTTGTTATGATGATTCAATCCGTCATAAAATATTTTGGAACATATTGTTTTTACTGATTATATCTATATCTGAACCTATTGTGATTGGATTACTTTGCATTGCTAATATGGGAACACCAGATGAATTCTTAGAGTCTGGTTTAGGACGTTATCTCGGAATGGTAGGCACAAATATAATTTATTTATGGCTTATAGGATTGATGCACCGCATAATAAACAAAAAAATTCGTGAACTGCCGATAAAATATTGGATATTGATAATAGTTATTCCAATCATAAGTATTTTTCTTTTACAAACAATGCTTGATGGATTTGTTGGCAGCAACACTTATAGTTATGTTTCTTTGGGCGTTTCTCTTGCAGGAATTATCTTTATAAACCTTGCTATGTTTAATTTCTTTGAAAGTTTTGAAGATAAGATAAAGTTAAAATACCTTGAAACAATAAAGCAACAGGAACAGGAAAACTATAAGCTGCTTACCCTGTCATACAAGCAAGTACGAGAGTTTAAACACGATATTGAAAATCAATTTTTAGTTCTGAATGATATGTTGGAAAACAATGATACTGATTCTGCTAAGGAATATCTTGTCAAGCTAAGCTCATTTGTAAGGCTTGCTAACAGACTCTGCTATACTGGTAATAATGCCGTCGATTCTATTGTGAACATCAAGGGTTCTCTTGCTCAGACATACGGTATAGAGTTTATTTGCAAGGTCAATATCATAACAAATATCAAGGCAGACGAATTGGAGTTGTGCCGTATCATCGGAAACGCTCTTGACAATGCAATAGAAGGTTGCCAGAGAGCTGGTGTATCACATAAGCATATTTGGATAAGCCTAATGGAAGAACGAGAGAAGCTATTTATTGTCATTACAAATACATCAGATAAGGTAGATACATCTGTTTTAACATCAACAAAGAAAGAACAAGGGCTTCACGGCATAGGGATAAACAGTATCAAATCCTCCGTTGATAGATTGGGTGGGTTAGTAAGTTTCGATTATGATGACGGAATTTTTAAGCTGAACATTATGGTTCGTAATTGTTTACAAATTTAACTATTTGCATTTCGGGACAAGAAGACGACATTTGGGGACACTTTGAGACCTTTTTTCTCAAAACCTATTGAAAAAATTTGCAACTTGTGTTATGATTTTTGCAGGAAGTGATTCAGAAATGATTTCAAAACTTGCAAAAAGCATAGCACACTTTTTTGTGGTTCAGAACATAACGGAAGAATCCAAAGAGGTGATCTACGCATATGGAATGGAGCTGCTGATCTCTGATGTGCTGAATACCATTATCGTCCTGCTGATTGCTCTGTTTTCCCATACGCTGCCTGCGGTTGTTGTATTCATAGCCGTATTTATGGGGTTGAGACAGTTTGTAGGTGGGTTTCACGCTAACAGTCATCTTAGTTGTATGTTCACGCTTGTCATGGTGATGATGGTTTTCTCTTACGGCATTTGCAATGTAAGCGGACATATTACGCCAATATTCAGCATCAGTTTCATAATGATAGCATTACCAATCATTCTATGTATTGCTCCCGTTCCGCATCCGAATAAACCGATGTCAGAGGAGTTGAAGCAATGAAAAAAACAATTATAATTATATCATTATTAGTTACGGCAGGCACTTTTGTTTTATCTAAGTATCACAACAGAGATAAAATGATGACTCAAATGAATAAAGATATACAAGATTATTATTATATAAGCTGTCCAAATGGAAATGAGCTTGACATCAAGCAAAAGAGCAGTAATGAATATCAATACTCTATTCTTAGTTATCCTTTTAGCACAACAGAATACACTAACAAATTTACATTCAGATTAAAAGTGAGTCTTGATCAGAAATTCATATTTGAAAAAATCGGCTTATTGACAGGCACAAGCGGAGTAAACGCAAATACAGACTTTCCTAATTGTCTTATTAAAGAAAATGATTCTTCTCAATATCAACGTTTTTTTCTCCCCACGCCAGAAGAAGATAATGATGTTTCAACAATCCTTGGCGAAGGCAAAATATATGTATCATTCAAGAATGCAATCAATTCATCAGATATATCATCTGTAATAGATGAATATAGTGAATACGGAACAGTGACATGGCTTTGGGTCGATACTTACAATGATTCTGATTCAACACTACCAACGATTCAAAATCCTCAAAATGACGAAAGAGGAGTGTATGGTATCCCGTTGTTCTATGCTGGCGAAAAGCTCATTTCACCATTAGATAAGTTTGTTAATATAATAAATGATAAACACGCTTATTTGGAAGACGAATTTGAAAACATAAGAAACGGTATTAATACAGGTAAAGATACTATTAAGCAATCTGATATTAATATTATAGGTATTGTTTTATTGTCCCAAAAAGATTTGAACCGTAGTGCCATAATAAACGAAATCGCCATAAAGGGAAATGTCTATGTAGTTAACTAAACTATAAATTTATTGTTATCTTGTTTTATTGCCAAATACTATATTTTTCGTTCCACACAAGTCTGAATAGGCATTGTGGGGCACACCACAACAGGCACAAACTCTATTGGAACTGAATAACCGCAAGCCCTCGGAAATGCTCTTGTAAGCGTTTCTGAGGGCTTTTTCTTTTCAGCGGTTAGAATTCCGCTCCGCAGGCTCGGATAGTGATGTGTGGCATTTCCGTTCGCCTGACGGTCAAGCTGAGGTCGGCTCGGTGATGCCGTGACGGAGTTCATACTCACGCACACGGCGGTAGAAAGTATTTGCTGACATATTCATTCTCCGCATAAAGTCCCTGCCCGTGATGTGCTTGGCTCTCCATTCCCCATAGAGCTGACCGAACCTCGTCCAGTCGGTGGGGATAGGCTTTCGCCCGGTGTACTTGCCCTGAGCCTTAGCGATCTCGATGCCCTCACGCTGTCGCTGTTTGAGCTGCTCACGCTCCAACTGTGAGAGTGCAGCGAACACGGTGAGCATAAATTTGCCCGCAGGAGTGTCGGTGTCAATTTTCTCCTTGTGGCTGATGAGCGTTACTCCCTTGTCTGTGAGGGTGTCGATGATGTTCAGCAAGTCCTTTGTGGAGCGTCCCAGACGGCTGATACTCTCGATGTAGAGGGTGTCACCCTCACGCACATAGTCAAGCATTGCCCTGAGCTGAGGGCGGTCGGTGTTCGCTCCTGACAGCTTCTCGGAGAAGATGCGGTCAACCTGATAACTGCACATGATCTCCTGCTGTCTCGCTGTTTCCTGATGCTCCGTAGAAACACGGATATAACCTATTTTGCTCATAGTTGTTGTTTCCTTTCTTTATTCAAGTGTATTTTTATTTCTATGTTTAGCCTGTGTCCTCTGACGGCTTTTCTCACGCTCACGCTTCATCTGCTGTTCGTTGATGTACTGGCGCACCTGTCGGGTGTACTTCTTCGCCGTTTCACGCTTGGTGAGGAATGCGGTATGCTCGACATTAAGCCTGTTCCACTTCGATTTCAGCTTGTTGGACTTCTCCAAAAGGTCAAGCATCGTCGGCGGTTTGCCGTCAACAGCATACTTCTTGATATGCTCCTTGATGTACTTGACCGTCTGCTCGTAGTCCTCGATAGTGGCGGCATTTTTCTTCTTGAAACGGCTCTGCGACCAGCCCGATTTGCCCTGATACTCCTTGTAAACAGGCTCCAGCTCGTCACGGTGCTTCATCTTTGCAATGAGCGTGTCGATAGCTGTAAACTTCTTTTTCAGATCGGCACGCTCAGTTGTGTGGTCATCGGAGTGAGGTGTATTGAAGAAGAATCCAGACAGCTCGCTGAATGACATAACGCCACCAGCTTCAAGGTCTGCGATGATTTCGTTTGCTCTGCCCATACCTCTGATAGCTTTCCACGGATCTTCTTTCTTTTCAGGTGCTTTACTCTCCGTAGGTGTGGGCTGTGGTGTCCGGGCAGACGGTTCAGGCTTCGGATTGATAGCAGTTGCGTTAAGCATATCAAGCTGTGCCTGCCGTCTTGCTCGTCGGGCTGCAAAGAACTTCTCCACCTGTTCCGCAGCAGCTTTTCTCTTTGCGGTTTCACTTGTTTCGGTGATAGTTTCAGGCTCGGCAGATTGTTTCGGCTTTGTCGGTGCGGTGACTGTCTGTGTCGGCTTCGGCTCGGTCTTTGGAACAACAGGCTTCGGCGCTTCGATAAGCATATCGGGAGTGACATTCGCCGCTGACAGCTTTTCCTGTATCTCCGCTATCTGCTCGGCTATGCGTTCGGGGGTGAAGTCTGCGCCCAGGGTGTCGGCTCTTGTAAACTTCTGTTGACCGTCACCTGATAAACGGAATTTCAGCTTGACCTTATTGCTTGGCTTGTAAACATATTCGATACTGCACTCCGAACATTTTTCAAGAAAATCCTTGAAGTCACGGCTGTAAAGCATGACCTCCGCAATCCTGACACGGAGCTTATCTTTCCACGACTTGCCCTCTTTCTGCATATTCCTCTCAAAGTGAGATACCCCATGTCCCTTTTCAGGCTCGGAGATAACAGATATACCGTGTTCAGCACATATCTCGTCCGAAATCTCACGCAACTCTGCCCACGCTCTTTCAGACTTTCTGCCTTGATTATGCTCGGTGGTAAAGCTCAGACCGTTATACAGATTTGTGTTGTTGAAAATGATGTGGCAATGCAGGTGCGACTTGTCATGATGAACAGCAATGACATACTGATAATCGCCTTTCAGATAACGGTCGCACAGCTCCTCTCCGATCTGCATAGCTTGTTCGGGCGTGACTTCACCGGGGGCAAAGCTCTGTATCATGTGGTAGGCAAGGATTTGGGTGCGTCCTGTTCCTGTGTTTCGGACGGCTCGGAAGTCCTCGCTTGCTCCTGCGCTATCGGCTCGGCAAGCATAAGAGTTGACATATAAACCGTCGATGGTCTTATCATCTCTTGTGATGTAAGCGATCGCTGCGCTGACTGTTGCCCTGATCGTATGGATAGAAGTGTATGCCAAATTTCGTTTACCCCTTTCTTTATCTCGGTAATATCCTCGGCATAGATGTGACCTGTGCTGTAAAGTCGGACAAGTATCTGGTTGATGTTTGCTCCGATGCGTTTCATCAGACGGTTACACTCGGCAATTTCGGAACGGTCGGGCGTGAGATCAACCCTCGCCCGAACACAATCACGGATATACTCGGTCTTGTTCTTGTAACCGTACTGCTCACACTTGGAAAGAATGTCCTGCATTTCCGATTCGGTGAAACGAACATTGAGGGTGTAGGACTTCTTCTCCTTCTTGCGTTTCAGGTACTTGCGTTCATCGTCGGTAAGCTGGCTCTCGTCCTTGTCGGCAAGGCACTTGTCAAGGTCGGCTCTGACCTCTTTGTCAAGTGCGTGATTGATTGCTCCCTCGTAGGTCATACCCTCAAACTCCATAGCCTTGTGTTTGGGCGGTCTTCCACGCTTCTTTTTCTCGGTTTTCATAGTGGTGTCTCCTTTGTTTGTATTTCGGCGTTAGCCGATTTTCTTGACCGCTGTGCGGTCGTTTCGGGGCTTGGGGTGTCCCTAACAAGCATTTGGTATTTTCGCTCGCTGTGCGGCGCAAAATACAATGCTTGTTATTTTTGTTGCGCTGTAGCGCTATTTTCCAGCCTGTGGGATTTTCATATCACTCAGGCTTTCGATGCTCCGTCAGCGAATTTGGAGCTATGCGACTTAAACTCTCCGCCGCTTAGGTCGGCGGTCATACTCGCTCACGCTCCTGCGTGATGCACTCAATATCATCACTCTTGAAATTGTAAACTGGCTCAGCGCAGTTATTGCGCAGTCTGGGCGGCAGTCCTATGAAATATGCTCCCATAAGTTAATACCAAATTATTGACCGCTTCGTTAAGTATACCGCAGAAAAATTTTATGATGAAAATGATATGCAGGGGTGCGTGTGATCGTCACAACGTCAAAGCCCTTCACTTTTCTACCGGTGTTTTTGAGAAAATGGCGTTGTTTTTCAGAAAAGTTTACACTTTGTTCATGACGGTTCTCCCTTGTGCCTAAATTCAACAGCATATTTCTATACAGAATGTGAATAGGTCACGGCGGCACTCGGATAAAACCCCCTCTATATATACAAGCACGTTCAATCAGGAAACGGGCATGATTTTTATAAAAATAGTTGCTCCGTGATAATAATTCTCCGTATTGAATAAATCAGAAATGGTGACCTATGCAGTATGCAGTCAATGTGATATGGCTCGGATTTGCAATGCTCGGTCTGCTTTCTGCAAAATTCCCCATAACAATTTCACGAATGAAGAAGTTTTATGGCGCACTCAACTTCTTGCGCAATGCGAATAGACTTTTGCTGTCCGAGAATGCTATAATATTAGCATAGGGTATTATCCCTAAATCCAATACATTGGGAGGTGATGAGAATGAGTAAGAAAGCTAAGACCGAGGTTGATGAGAAGTCCGCTGTTATCATTACGGATGCTGTTCTTGCGGAGAATCAGGCAAAGCTCGACAGCTACGAAAAGTCTATCAAAGCTGTGCAGGAGCGCAGGCGCAAGGTCATCATTGATAGCAAGCTCTACACCTACGATAAGCTCTCACAGCTTTACGGCGGTGCGGAGGGACAGGCACTTCTCGATGCTGTGACTGCGGAGCATACGCTGATCGGCAAGCTGACAGCAAGCGGTATGACCTATGAGCAGATTGGTGAGCTGGCTGACGATAGTTCTGCCGATGCTGACAACAGCTCGGACGAAAGCTATTCCGAAAAGTACGCTAAGCAGATGAGCTTTTCAGAAACAGATCATTCCTATTCGGAGTAACATATATTCCGACAACAAAACGATTGCTGTGTAAGGGACGGCTCTGCCGTTCCGTACAGCACCTGTGCAGGCGTAACGCCCCTGCAACAAAAAGCCATTGCGTGTAGAGATAGATAATCGCAGGCGGAAAGGAGACACTTGCCAAGAAAAGATACAGGATTTACTTTGGCTGAGCTGAATGAGAGATATAAAGATAAGCCGACCAGCAAAGCCGTGTACGAAGTGGACGGTCAGCGTTATGCTGTGACAAGTCATTTCGTGGGTGAAAAAGACCTTGATAAGGTGCTTTATGAACTTGCTTTCAAAAGAGCGTTTCAGAAAACCGAAAAGAACTAAAAAGTTTTGAAAAAAGACTTGCCATATTCGGTTTTCTGCGCTATAATAGTTGTATCATCGAATATGGTTTGCTTTGATTGGAAAGGAGTTATTATGGCAAAGCAAACTACTTACAATGTCGGGATCTATGTGCGTTTGTCGCAGGAGGACGAACGTGCGGGCGAATCCCTTTCGATTGAAAATCAGAAGAAGATGCTGACGGAATATGTCAGCAAGCAGGAGGGGTGGAATCTTATCGAGATATGCGAGGACGATGGCTATTCGGGAACAAGTTTCGATAGACCAGGTATCAAGCAGATTCTTGATGATGCAAAGTCGGGAAAGATAAATCTTATCCTCTGTAAAGACCTTTCACGTTTCGGAAGAAATTATATCGAGGTCGGTCAGTATATAGATTACATTTTTCCTTCATTCAATATCCGCTTCATCGCCCTGAGCGACAATGTAGACACGCTTGACAGAAACAGTTCGGCAATGGATCTTATGCCTGTGATGAATTTATTCAACGAATGGCACGCCGCCAACACGTCAAAGAAGGTACGCAGTGTCATGGCAGCAAATTCTCGGCAGGGCAAGTATCTGGCGGCTTCAGCTTCTTATGGTTACATCAAGGCAGATGATGAAAAGCATACGCCCTTGATTGATGAAGATGCCGCCGTTATCGTAAGACGTATATTTGAGCAGAGGGCAAGAGGGTTAAGTCCGAAGCAGATCGCTATACAGCTTAACAAGGACGGCATCGCAACTCCCTCGGATCATCGTTATCAGCTTAAAGGCAAAGATAATCCCCTTGTGACTTCACATCTGTGGAATGATTGTATGGTGCGTGGCATTCTTAACAATGAGATTTATATCGGAAATCTCGCACAGCAGAGAGTGACAACGGTATCCTACAAAAATCACAAGCAGATACGCAAGGACAGGTCGGAATGGATAGTGATTGAAAATAATCATGAACCTATCATTTCAAGAGAGCTGTGGGACAAGGTTAGAGAGGTTGACGCATCGGTGAGTATCGGCAAGACAACAAAAGAAGGCGTGATTCTTCCGCTGTCAGGATTTATGTACTGCCCAGACTGCGGTTACAAGATGAAAATGAACAGAACCATGCACACCTCTAAGAAGCGTGGAACATATGAGACTGTCAGCTATCGCTGTGGTACTTATGTTAGAAGCGGAATGGACGGCTGCACTCCTCATTCCATTTTGGAAAGAGTAATTTCACAGATTGTTGTTGACGATATTAGAGCAAAGGCACGACTTGCCGTTGAGGACGAGGACGCACTCCGTGAAGCCGTTAGAAAACGCAGACAGGCTACTGCCGATGCGGAGAGCCAGCATAACAGCAAGGAACTCCATGAGGGTGAGAAAAGGCTTGCACAGCTCGAAACGCTTATCAGTAAGACCTATGAAGAAAAGCTCCTCGGTACTGTACCCGAAGAACTCTGCGTGAAAATGCTGAATCAGTATCTTGATGAGCAGAAGATGCTGAGAGAGAAAGTCGCTGTACTGAAAGAAAAGTGCGAAACCGCTGAACAGGCTGAAAAGGATATTGACAGATACATTGAAAATATCAAGAAGTATGTCGATATTCAGGAGCTTACCCGTGAGACTTGTTTGGAGCTTATCGAGTACATCGTGATTGGTGATCGTCCCGAAAGCAAGGACGAGGACAGGCAGATTCACATCTTTTACAAGTTCCTTGACAAAGGGCTTACGGAGAAAAGAAACATTCTGCTTCCGCAGAATGTGGAGTAAATAATATTTGGGTGTACTTTTATGGGGTTCTCCTCCGTGGGCACAGGCACACCCGCCTGCTTATGGCTGTAGGCATGGGTGGCAGTCAGCTTTGCCTCCGCCGTTTTCATGGTGTCCGAAGGGTCGCCCTTTCTGCCGATGACGCAGTAGTAGGAGTAGTCATCCATGCAGGCCTCGGCGGAAACCGACAGCCTCAGCGTTGGGGTGTTCACGTCCACATAGTAATCTTTCTCCGGCAGCTTGTAGGGCGCCGCCGTGGGATTCGCATTATTCTTCTGATACCACTGATAGGTCAGCTCGTCGCCTTTCAGGCTCTTTGCCGAGACAGAGAAGGTGACCCAGTTATGTTCGCTGTACAGCAGGTCGTTTTCCGGCTCTTCGTCATAATCGCCGCTGCTGTAGATAGAGGTCTTACACTTGACGCCCCTCGGCTGGCGGTTGATGACGATGGAACTGCCGCTGATGTAGTCGCAGACCTTGCACACGCCATTGGCGTCAAATTCATGGTTGGCGGCATTCAGCTTTTTATCGTCACAATAGCGGCAGGGGTGCCAGTGCTGCGTTCCGTCAGCCGCCCAGCTGGCGGAGGCTATGTGGGTATGTCCGGCGCCGGAATGCTCCGTCTTCAAATGATCCTCAAAATCAGAGTCGCTGAAGCACCAGTCGTCATGATCGCAGCCCATAGCGCTTACGGCATCTCGGCAGCAGTCCTTGCAGCGCTGATCGCAGCCGTCCTCGCAGGGATCGCTGTCGTGGAAGCACAGGCCGCAGTCCTCACAGAAGTGATCCGCATAGTCCGTGTCCATTGCGCACATTCCCTCGGAGCAGTCGGAGTTGCCCTCGCAGCACTCCTTGCACATTTCGCAGGTTTCGCAGAACTCGTCCTCGTCCTCCTTATCTGTGACCCAGCCGTCACAGCCCTGGCAGATGTGCTCGTCCCACTCGGCGCTTTCCACGCAGGTCTCGCCGTCCGGACAGCCGCCGCCCTCGGAGTTATCTCGGCAGCACTCAAGGCACAGGCCGCATTCCTCGCAGGATTCCCGGTTCAGCAGGCATTCCTCGCACTGCTCGCAGGACGTGTGGCAATCGATGCAGTGGATGACGCCGGTATCATCGTCGTCCACGCACTCGTCCACCGCACCGAAGCAGCTGTTGCAAAGCGAGCAGTGCATCGGGTCGCTGTCATCGTTTGCGCAGTCATCGCAGAAGCCGCAGGAGTCGCAGATGGTTATGGAGCAGCAGGGACCCTTATAGCATTCGCCGCACAGCTGGTCATCCTCGCCGATGTAGCATTTGCCGCAGGTCGAGCAGTGCGTTTCCTCCATGCAGTCGGCGCACTTGTAGCATTGATCGCACCAATAGGGCGTATTGAACAGACACTCACCACAATCGTTGCAGTGGAATTCAGCGAAGCAGTCGGAGTTGCAGTCAACAGTGCAGAACCCGCAACCGTCGCACATATTCTCACCCCAGTGGTAGTGGTCGCAGTAGATACAATCTGTGCCTTGGTCGTAGTCGTCCCAAAAGGCATGGGTATGAAGTTCCTGACTCGGCATCAATGAGAGCATCATCACAAGCGCCAACAGGACGCTGGCGACGCGCCTTCGTTTGTTCGTTTTTGTCATACTATTATTCCTCCCTCATAATTATTTTGAAGATTTTTATGCTTTTTGTGTTGCCTGATTTAAACACTGTCGATGACCGAAGCAAAGTAGTTTTCGGATACCGAACCGAAGAGAAAAGCGTCTATCAGACCCTCGCGCTTTGCCTGCCGTACCTTTTCGGTCAAATCTTCATCTGTATCATCATCCACAAAGAGAATGACACGACAGCTTTCCGTGTTCCGTTTTACCTTGTCACGGATCGCCATTCGTTCTTTGAACATCCAGGGTGAATACGCCTTGATCTCCATTAAAAGCACATCCGGTCGATGCGTTTTGCACCACTCGGCGGTTGCGTCCGGCGACTCGGAGATCACAACTTGGCAATCGTCCAATTTTTGCATCAGCATTCGCTCCATGGTGTGCGCATGGATATCGCTTTGAATGTCCAGAACGATTTTTTTCATCATTCATCACCACCTTCTAAAAGCACAATCCTAATCTTACATTATCTATTATACTGATTTTTTGGCGTTTGTCACTGGCACTTGTGCCAGTAACAGAAGAAAAATCTCGATTTTTTCAAAAAATTTCTGCCTTTTGGGCGCGAAAAACCCCTTGACCGTACAGCCAAGGGGTTCAGTTTTGCTTATTCGTCTTTTAAGGTGATCACCATGAGCTTGTTTTCAATGGCGGTTGCAACCAGCGCTTCTCTGCTTTCAAAGCCGCCCTTTTCCACCATATCGTCCAGGTTCCAGCGAACGCCGTTTTTGGAGATACCCAGCTTATCGGCAATTTCCTGATAGGTAAAGCCCTTTATATAAAGGCGCAGGATGTCTAACTGCCGGGGCGAGAAGGCATCAGACATCGTACCCTCCATTTCAATGGCCGGAGCGGTATCGGGGAATACCTTTTCGCCTGCAAGGGTGCGCTTTACCACGCTCATCAACTCCTCTGTTCCGTGATCCTTATACCACAGGCTGTCGGCAGCACCCATTTTGGCTCTTTGCAAAACTTCGGGATCGACAAGCGAGGTGGCCACAACGATCTTGATTTGCGGAAAAACCTTTTTGATGCGCTCTGCGGCTGCAAGACCGGAATGCTTATGATGCGTCTGCACATCCATAAGGACGAGCTTTACGGTGGCGTCGCAGTGCTTTTCCGCTTCAAAGGCGTCACGGAAAACGCCGACAAGATGAAACTCGCCGTCTGCCGCAAGACGATCGACAAAGTGCTTTTGGATGTATAGATCATCCTCTACAAGTATGGTGTTTATCATAGGCTCATCTCCTTTGCGGGAATCGTAATCAGAAGAGCAAAGCGTGGATTGTGCGAAATATGCATTTCACCGCCGGAGCTTTCAATACTGCGGCGAAGCGTTGACAGGCCACTGCCCTCCTTTATCGGCTCTGTGGGTATTTTGCCGTTGTTGGTTATGGTAACATCATAGCGTTCGCCTCGCTGGGCAATGCGGATATATACCTCATTCCCGTCTGCGTGCTTGATGCAGTTGGTCACGCACTCCTTGGCGGCAGAAACGGTCAGCTCCTCGGCTGCGGTATCACGGGGCAGGTAGCCGTCGATTTTTACAGCCACGCCAAGCTGCTGTGCAGTTCTTTTTACTTCGTCCATTGTGCTGACAGAGGTGACACGGTTGCTTGCCAGCATACCGATGGCATTTTGCAGCGCCCCAAGCTTTCGCTCGGTATCCTCTCCGCTGTCTATGATGTCACGGATGGTCAGGAGGCTTCGCCCGATGGTGTCGTGAATATAGACCTTCAGGTCAAGGCTTTCCTTCTCTTTGACATCGTTCTCCATGCGAGCGTACATCTTCTTGAGCTTTCGATTGACTTCTGCCAGTTCTTCATTTATTTCCTCTTGCTTTTGGCAGCCGTTATACAGCTCGGTTACATTGTGCGCCGTTATCTGCTGCCAGCGGTCATCGCTGTCCACGGTGATATTTTGTGTGCGAAACTGCCAGACGGTCTTGTCGGGCAGGATGTAGCAATCATCCTTGACGGTTACGGATCTGTCCGGCGCGCTCAGGGCATTTTCCATATCGCTTTTGATTTGCAGCTCGTGGCCGCAAAGGGCAAAGGAGAGCCTGCGCATACGGTTGTTGCACAGGATGATCCTGCCGTTCGGGTCGGCAAAGCAGATGCCCATAGGCAGCTTATCGGTTGCTTCCTTAATGGAGAACGGTGAGAGCTCGTTCTTTTTTCGGCGGTATTCCTGCGGCAGAGCAATGGCAAAGTGAACTGCCGCAAGGAAAATGGCAGCGGCAAATATCAGCCACGGTGCGTCCAGCAGAAATGCGTCCTCGATATTATCGGTATCTGCCTGAGAAACGGAGAATAGCAGCGGGATCATCACCGCCATGACCGCCAGACTCAGCAGGCTGCGCACCGGCTTATTGCTGCGAAGAAGCTGATACATAAACAGCCCGATCTCAAGGACGATCTCCACAAGCATGATAAACGGCAGCATGGTCTGCCAAAATTCGGAAAGGGAAGAAAATGCACTCATTTTCTGTCACCTTCTTTCGCTTCAAATACAAGGTGCTGGTATTCCTCGTCATCCTCTTTTTCACAGCGGATACTGTCTCCGTTTACCAAAGCGGAAAGGTCGGCTTTGCAGCACACATTCAGTGACAAGCGCAAGCCGTTTGCCTTTATGAGGCTTACCTGTATGCCTGTTAAATTCAAAATGTCGGCTTCAATAACCGATTCATAAAAATCGAATACAGTAGTCGCCGTTTTGCCGGAGAGCATGGAAAGAGATTCGTCCACATAGAGCGAACTGCGGACGCCCAACAGCTTCAGCGTTTGGAGGGACTCATTGAAGGCACGGTGGAGTTCCGTTTCTGCTATTTTAATATCTCGGTCGGTAAGGAGCGTCAGATGCTTGCGGCGTTTAATATAGCTGCACAGCACGGCGATCTCGGCAAGGAGCGTTTTGGCACTGTCGGGATCGGTGCTTGAGATTTGGCGGTATTCCTTAGTGAGCTCTGCAATGCGGTCGATCTGCGTCTGCGTAGCGGAACGCAGGAGATCATACAGGCGGTTTTGCTCCTCCACCTTGCGGCGCTTGGCTTCACGCTTGTATTCATAACGGAGTATTTCGTTCCTGTCGGCAAGCTCGTCTGCAAGAAGCTCGGAGTCCTCCTTGATGTCACGCAAAGCCGACACATCCTCTGTCCATACGGCATAGCCGCCATCAATGGGCATGGTGTGAACGGTCAAGCCGCCCATCGTGACCGGGCTTTGCTCGGCTTTTTTCATCGTTTCCTTTGAAATAGGCGCAGTGTTTACAGCTGCATATCGAACGGTAAAGTCCTTGTCGGTGATCTCTGCCGATGTGCCCACAGAGGAGGCAAACAAGTCCACATAACGGCTGTTTGAATGTATATATCCACAGGCGATGCAAAACTCAAAGGTCAGAATATACATCACACTTTGGAATGTGGCAATATCGCCGAACAAGTGGAGCAGCCAATCCGTACCCGCATAGTAAAGCACGCTGTAAACGATCGTCAGCAGCATAGGAACAATGGGCAGAAAGTGGAGCCTTCCTTTTTGCACACGGCATTTGAAAAACATAATTACGAGTGCGGCAAAGGCACACAGCACCTGCCAGCCTACAATAATGAAGTAGCCTATCGAGTAGCCGTTGTTTTTGTCTGTCCACACGGCGGCGTCCTTCGGAAAGGTAAATACGAATTGGTGCAGGTCATTTGTGAGCACGAGCAGAAGCAATGTGCCGGAGATGATCCACAGAATCGACATTCCCTTGGGAAATTTGTATTCGTCCGGCTTTCCCAATGACATGGCGATCAGCAGCGCCAGCATAGGCACAAACAGCATGGGCAGATAGAACAGATACCACAGGTAACGGACGGCATCCGGCTGCCAGAATATAAAATACTTTGCCGAACGGACTACCATCCATATGATGAGCAGTACTGCGGTGACCGTCATAAACCTGCACACCTGCTTTTGCACGATCCGCTGACGGACGGAGAGCCCCCAGGCGGCGAACAGACCGATATAGATAAAGCTGCGCAGATAGGAAAACAGCATCGGGTAGAAGCTGCCCCTGCCCACAATTCGGAAGCAATATGCCAGTATCACGGCAAGTACAGCGATGCCGCTTGTTATGATAGTATTCTTTTTCTGTTCGGTCATAAACAGACCCCATTTCGCCTTCATTCGTTTTTGTTTACCTTTGGGTAGCAAAAAAGCCCGATATATTCGGGCTTTTCGCAGGAGACATCTTTTTTTGTCTTCACATTATGGCGTTCCCGAGGTGATTCGAACACCCGACCTACCGCTTAGGAGGCGGTCGCTCTATCCAGCTGAGCTACGGAAACATATTACAATCGTTATTATATCACAGTTTTGCAATTTTGTCAAATGTTTATTTGACAAAAAAAGTTGACTCGCCATAGCAATAAGTTCGGCTCAAGATATAAGAGCAGGGCAGAAATAGCAGGCGGCATTATACTCGTTTTGATCGGGCTGAAGATCTTTCTTGAGGGAGTTGACATACCCAAATAGCATAAAAACAAGGGCGGAAGTTTTCAAACTATCCGCCCTCTTGTTATGTCTGTTAGTCCCGCCGACTATGATGTTTACGCTTTTGCGTGTACATCTCACGATCTGACTCTTTCATAAGATCGTCGATCTCTTTCAATGTTTTCGGCTTTCCAGCCTTGTAGCCACAGCTTATCGACACATCATATGGCGACTTGCTTCTGCGATTGTATTCTGCAATGCTGCGGGATACCTTTTCGTAAAAGCTGTCTGCACCGTCTGTTTCAGCGATAACAGCTACAAATTCATCACCGCCGAAGCGTGAGCATATCCCACCTTCTGCAGTGCATTTTGTCATCAGCGACGCCACTGCCTTTATCGCCTTGTCACCCTCGTTGTGACCATAGAGGTCATTTATCTTTTTAAGGTTGTCCATGTCAATAGAGAATACCCATACGCCTACGCCCTGTTTCTCAGCCTTTGAAATAAGCTTTTTTACGTTCTTGTAAAAGCCCCTGCGGTTATATATCCCCGTCATGGGGTCAAGCATATGTATCCTTGCAAGCTCCGCATTTGCCCTTTCAAGCCGCTGGCGGTTTTTAAAGCTCTCCATTATCTGATTGGTGTTGTTTATAAAACGTCTTGTGTTCTGGAAAAGAAAATATATAGGACTAAATGAATTTGCCGCATAGCCTATGACCTCGTCCTGAAAATGAAGCGGCGAGAACATTAAGCAGTTATGGCGTCCAAGGACTTGCTCCATATCAGGCAAAAGATCCTTGGTGTCAAAAACTTCACCGGTCTTGTATTTGTTGTCAAAAGTCTGCATGAAAACTCTCATCTGCTTTGTAAAGCTGTTATTAAAGCGTTCTCTCTGCCTCGTGTTTGACAGAAAATCAGAGTTTGTGCATACCCAGCTATAATAATCTCCCGAACGTGCCATTACCTTTGCCATTTCTTCTACGGTGTGACATTCCACTGATTTTGCAAGATAAGAGAACATATGCTGTTCGTGACCATCAGAATTGTTCATTCTGTGGTAAAGCTCAAGGATCTTGTCGCCTACTTCTCTCGGGTCTATTTTCTTACAACCGCATGACTGGGATATCCTCATGGTGTAGCTGACCTCTATTTTTTCAGGAAGAGGCACTCCGTTCATCATATGGTCTATGGCGTTTATTATCTTTTCGCCAAGCACATCATTGTCTACAGCCGCCGTTGTAAGACGAGGGCTGTTATACTGTTCAAGTTCGATGCCGTCAAAGCCCGTTACAATAACGTCTTCAGGCACTTTTATGCCGCGTTCTCTCAGTATGCTGCAAGCTGCTATCGCCATAGCGTCGTTTGCACATATTATCGCCTGCGGAAATTCCAAACTGCTTTCTAAAAATTTCTCCAATACTCCTTTTGTTGGCATATCCCAGAAGTCACCATAGCCAAGACGCTCAGGCTCAAATTCTATGCCGTTTTCCGCAAGCACCTTTTTGTATGCTTCTATACGCTCTTCTGAGAAAGCATTGCCCTTTACGCCAGCAATGAAATTAACTCTTCTGCAGCCGTGAAATTCGATCACATGGCGAACTATCTTTTCAAAAACGTCAGAGTAATTGAATGTCACACTGCAGCAATTATCCATTGTACTGTCAACGCATATGACAGGAACACCGTGTTCATGGGCACGCTTGCTTATCTCGTTGGAAATGCTGTCTCTTTTTATTGCCTCGGGCATTATTATAAGTACGTCAAGAATGTCATAATTTATAAGATCAAAAATGCTTGCTTCACCATGGTTGTAGGAAATGTTGTGATAAAGGTCGCAAAAGGTGTTAAAAAGAAGCACCTTGTAGCCCTCTTTTACACCCTTTCGGCTTATGGAAGATACTATATCTCTCACATAGTCAGATTGTACGCATGAAGTGCAGATACCTATTATTTTATATTTCGCTGTATCGCTTGTAAACATGGCTTGCTCCTTCGTCAGGGTCCCGATGACCCACCACTATCTATATAAAATAATTGTTTTTTGCTTTGATATGTGACTGCTATTAGAAAATATTCACATACCGTTAATTTTACCATATCCACACTCTGATGTCAATAGAAAACTCACAAAATTCACAAAAATCTTCTTTTTGAAAGCATTTATGCTGCTGCAAAAAATAACAGACCGACTTTCAGCTTTTTTCGCTGGAAATCGGTCTTGGTTTATCGTAAAACATATCGAGCAAGGGGCGAACAGAGGTCGCTCCTACACAAAATAGCGTATTTTATGGGCTTTTTTATTCAGCTACCCACTGTTTTAAAGCCGCAGAAAGTCGTCTGTCGATATCCTTTCTTGTCTGCTCGCACTCCTTAGGGTAGTCCTTTGCAGCCTTGAAAATAAATTTCATTACGAATTTAAGTCCCACAGGAAGTGCTTTTCTGAGCATTGTCTCAGGAAGCACAAAGTGCGTTCCATGCTCGTAAGTCAGGGCTTCGTAATCGCACTCGTGAGGGCGTTCTTTCAAGCGCTTATCCATGCGGCGGACGTATTTTCCGGCCTCCCAGAAGCTGTCGTCATCAGCACCCACCATTATAAGATTGCCCTTGATGTTCTCAACCTTTATCATTTCTTCCTCTGTATGTTCTCTTGCCTTTTCAGAGTCGATAAAAAGGTGCGTGCTTCGTGTTATATCTCCCGAGCCTTTGGTTTCTTCTTCTATTTTGTGATAGTATTCAGGGTGGGCATAAACGAACGGCATATAGGCAAGCGGCTTGCCCTGCCATGAAAGTGTGGAAGCGTCAGGAATAGGCCATTCCTTGCAGCCGTCTTTTTCGCCCTGCTCAAAGCCCTGCCATACAAAGTCGCTTGGCGTAAGACCGAAAGTGAGTGTTATGTCAGGGAAATATGAAGCTGCCACAAGGGAATCCATTCCTGCCGTACTCATACCCATTATGCCTATCTTCTTGTTTCCATGGCTTTTGAGCCACTTTATAGCGGTCTCTATCCTTTCAAGCGGGAAGTTCACATGGCCGTAGTTCTTCACGTCAGGTGACATACACATAACGTTCACGCCATTTTTGTGAAGCCATTTTGCTCCGCACTTTGCCATAAAGTCATTAGGATCGTCGCCGAACAGACCTATCATTGCGCAGTTTGCACCCTTTGGGTTTTCATAATATGTACCATAAAAACCGTCTTTCTCATTGCTAAAAAATTGTTTCTTCATAATACCGACCTTTCTAAGCTGGTTTTCTTTACAAAGTTAGGCTAAGCTAACTATATCTCAAAAAAACAGGGTAGATAACTTCGCCCTAAGCTATATTATATCACATTTTTGCTTATTTGTCAGGTGTATTAACGAAAAAAGTCAGATGTATTGTAAATTTTTGATTTTCTTAGTGTTGCTTGTATATTAATAAAATGGCGGAGAACGCATTCTTTTTGCAGTTCTCCGCTATTTTTATGCCTTATTTTTTGCCGCATCTGCTGTGACAGTGTGAGCAACAGCCACAGCATTTACCTTTTTTCTTTTGCTTTGATATACTTATTGCCGCCGTCACTACCCATAAAAGCAGAAGTATCACCACTATCCAGTCGGCTGTATTCATAATAACGCTCCTATCTGATATACCGCACAGCCGCAAAGCCATGCCACCATGCACTGCATTATCACAACGCCTACTGTCTGTATCCTTGAATCAAGCTCTCTCTTTATGGTCGCCACCGCCGCAACACATGGGGTGTAAAGCAGGGTGAATACGAGAAAGCTCAGTGCGGAAAGGGTGGAGAATGCTCCCGAAAGAGCAGTGCCAAGATTTGCAGTGCTTGTGTTCATCAGTACCGCCATTGTGCTTACTACCGCCTCTTTTGCAGTGAAGCCTGATATAAGCGAGGTGGTCACTCTCCAATCTGCAAAGCCCAAAGGCTTGAATATTGGCGATATAGCCTGACCGATAAGGGCGAGCAGGCTGTCGGAGGAGTCTTTTACAACGTTGAGCTTTGCGTCAAAGGTTTCAAGAAACCATATTATGATAGTCGCAAAGAATATAACTGTGAAAGCTCTTTGTATAAAGTCCTTTGCCTTGTCCCAAAGAAGAAGTCCTACGCTTTTTGCCGAAGGAAGACGATAGTTTGGAAGCTCCATTACAAACGGCACAGGCTTGCCACGGAAAGCTGTATTTTTCAGTATCAGTGCAACTATTATCCCAAGCACTATGCCTGTTATGTATAAGCCTATCATCACAAGCGCCTGATATTTCTTGAAAAATGCTGCACAGAAAACTGCGTAAATAGGTATCTTTGCCGAACAGCTCATGTAAGGGGTAAGAAGTATGGTCATTTTTCTGTCACGGTCTGATACAAGCGTTCTCGTCGCCATTATGGCAGGCACTGAACAGCCGAAGCCTATGAGCATAGGCACAAAGCTTCGTCCCGAAAGACCGATCTTTCTAAGAAGCTTGTCCATTACGAACGCCACTCGTGCCATGTAGCCCGTGTCCTCCAGTATGGAAAGGAAAAAGAACAGCGTCACTATTATAGGCAGAAAGCTTAGAACGCTTCCAACGCCTGCAAAAACTCCGTCTATTATAAGGCTGTGTACAACAGGGTTTATGCCGTAGGCCGTAAGCCCTTTGTCTGCTAGGTCGGTAAGCTTGTCTATACCAAGGGAAAGCCAATCGGAAAGGGTCGAGCCGATAACATTGAATGTGAGGAAAAATACAAGAAACATTATACCGAAAAATACAGGCAGGGCAGTGTATTTTCCCGTTAAAATGCGGTCTATTTTTACGCTCCGCTTGTGTTCTCGGCTCTCGTGGCATTTCACAACGCTTATGGCAACGACTTTCTCGATAAAGTCGTATCGCATATCTGCAAGCGCCGCATTTCTGTCAAGCTTTGATTCGTCCTCCATTTCCACTATGCAGTGTTCGAGAAGCTCCAGCTCGTTTTGATTAAGCTCAAGCTGATCCTCGATATTCTTATCACCCTCAATAAGCTTTGAAGCACAAAATCTCGGCGGTATGCCTGCACGGTTTGCGTGATCCATGATAAGATGAACAACTGCGTGTATACATCTGTGCACAGCGGAATCGTCTGAGCAAAAGTCTGTGACAACAGGCTTTGTCTTGTTTCGGGCAGTTTCTACAGCCTTGTCGATAAGGTCTGAGATACCCTCGCCCTTTGCCGCACTTACTGGTATAACAGGTATGCCAAGTGCGTCGCTCATCATTTTTACGTCTATCGTTCCTCCGTTGGCTCTTACCTCGTCCATCATGTTTAAGGCAAGCACCATTGGCACACGCAGTTCAAGAAGCTGTAAAGTGAGATACAGATTTCGCTCTATATTGGTGGCGTCAACAATGTTTATAATGCCGTCAGGCTTTTCATTTATTATGTAGTCACGGGTGACGATCTCTTCCTGCGTGTAAGGACGCAGTGAGTATATTCCCGGCAGATCCACCACAGTGCAGTTTTTCTGCCCCTTTATGTCACCGACCTTCTGCTCGACTGTTACACCGGGGAAGTTTCCAACGTGCTGATTAGACCCTGTAAGGGCGTTAAAAAGCGTGGTCTTTCCGCAGTTCTGATTTCCTGCAAGGGCAAATCTCATATATGGTCATTCTCCTCTGTTTTTTCTATCTCTATGTTTTTTGCGTCCTCTATCCTGAGCGTCAGCTCGTAGCCTCTCAGCACTATATCAAGAGGGTCGCCCATTGGCGCACGCTTTAGCATTTTCACCTTTGTTTTGGGTATAAGTCCCATGTCGAGAAAACGCAGCCTAAGCGCACCCTCGCCGCCTACCGCTTTTATTACGGCAGACTCACCCGTTTTAAGCTTATCAAGAGTCATTGTCTTTTCCTCCATAGCTATATTTTATTCTTATGTTTTATCTAAAAGAACTCCACAAAATAAGTTTACCATGGCTAACTTTACTTGTCAATAGTATATGTCGTATATTTTAGTCAAATGTTATCTAAAAATTTTATTCAAATAGATAACTTCCAATTGACAACGTCAACAAATCGTGCTATCATAAAGTAAGATAAAGTACACTTTTACATTACGGGGGTGTTTTATGGATACCCGTGTGGCAATACTTGCAATAATCGCACACGATAACGGCTCTGCGCAGGAGATAAACGCAATTCTTCATGAGCATGCCGAGTATATAATAGGACGAATGGGTCTGCCATACCGAGAGCGTGGCATGAACATAATAAGTGTGGCAGTTGACGCTCCGCAGAACGTTATAAATTCTCTTGCAGGCAAGATAGGCAGGCTTGAGGGAGTGACCGCCAAGACCCTTTATTCGCCACAATAAAAATCTAATAAATATTTGTGACCCTGACGCCGAAAACGAGTTTTCTCCTTTAAGGCGAAAGAATACACATCAAGCAGAAAAAGTAAAAAGCAGATAGAAAGCCCTACCTCTACTCATGTAGGGGCGAACAGCGTTCGCCCGTGGATTAGGTTTTTTATGAGCAAGCATAGCCTTTTTTGTTATCAAAGCTGTATCCTCAGGGGTATGGCTTATTTTTTTGAGAGGAGCTTTTGCAATGGGACTTAATGACGCACCAAGCGGAGAACGTATACATATAGGATTTTTCGGCAGACGAAACGCAGGAAAATCAAGCGTTGTGAATGCAGTAACAAATCAGGATCTTGCAGTGGTATCCGATACGAAAGGGACTACCACCGACCCTGTTACAAAGGCAATGGAGCTTTTGCCCCTTGGCCCTGTTGTGATAATAGATACCCCAGGCTTTGACGACGAGGGCGAGCTTGGAGAGCTTCGTGTGAAGAAAACTAAGCAGATTTTAAACAGAACGGACTGCGCAGTTCTTGTTACCGATTGCACCTTGCCCCTTGGCGACTGCGAAAAACAGCTTATCTCAATATTCAAAGAGAAAAACATACCTTTTATTATAGCCAAAAACAAAGCCGACCTGCTCACTGATATCCCAAAAGAGGAGGGCGCAGTGTACGTCAGCGCAAAAGAGAAAACAGGCATAGAGGAGCTTAAAAACGCCGTTGCAAAGCTCACTGAAACAGACACCATGACAATGAAGCTTGTGGGCGACCTTATAAAGCCTGACGATATGGTGGTGCTTGTCACCCCTATCGACAGCGCCGCACCAAAGGGCAGGCTTATCCTGCCACAACAGCAGGCCATAAGAGATGTTCTTGAAGCAAACGCCTGTGCAGTGGTGGTAAGAGAAACTGAGCTTTCAGGAGTGCTTGGCAGGATAGAGAAGCCTGCACTTGTTATAACGGATAGTCAGGCTTTCGCAAGAGTTTCAAAGGATACTCCCGAGGATATCCCTCTCACCTCGTTTTCTATCCTTATGGCTAGATATAAGGGCTTTCTTGACGCCGCAGTAAAGGGCGTGAAAGCTATCGACGATCTTAAAGACGGTGACAAGGTGCTTATTTCAGAGGGCTGTACACATCACAGACAGTGCGGTGATATAGGCTCTGTGAAGCTTCCGAACTGGCTGAAAGAATACACAGGCAAGAATCTTGAGATAGTGCTGTCATCAGGTCATGGCTTTCCAGAGGAGCTTTCAGACTTTGCGCTTTGCATACACTGTGGCGGCTGTATGCTAGGCTCAAAAGAGCTTACCTACAGAATGAAATGTGCTTGTGACGCAGGCGTGCCGTTCACAAATTACGGCATTGCAATTGCGTATATGAAAGGTATTCTCAAACGTAGCATAGAAGTGTTTCCACATCTTGTAAAGGAGCTTGAAGATCACAATGGCGGTCAGAGAACTTATTGATAAACTAAACTGCGAGAAAAAGCTTTCCCACGATGAATGGGTGAAGCTTATAAAAGAATATGACGAGAGCGACAGAACCTATGCCGCAGAGCTTGCAAGGTGCATTTCGCAGGAAATGTTCGGGAAGGATATCTACATAAGGGGCATAGTGGAGTTTTCAAACATCTGCAAAAACGATTGCCTTTACTGTGGAATAAGGCGTTCAAACGGCAACGTGAGCAGATACAGGCTTACCGCTGAGGAGATCTTGCAGTGCTGTGACGAGGGCTACGGCTATGGTTTTCGTACCTTTGTGCTTCAAAGCGGTGAGGACGCTTTCTATGACAGAGAAATGCTCTGCGGTATCGTCAGCGAGATAAAAAAGCGCCACTCTGATTGTGCGGTAACATTATCCCTAGGCGAGAAAAGCCGTGAGGACTATGAAGCCCTTTTCAATGCAGGTGCAGACCGGTATCTTCTCAGGCACGAAACTGCCGACGAGGAGCATTACAAAAAGCTCCACCCGGCTGAAATGTCTTGGAAAAACCGAATGGAGTGTCTTTCAGATCTAAAAGAGATAGGCTATCAGACAGGCTGTGGAATGATGATAGGCTCGCCGTATCAGACGGCGGAGTGCCTTGCTGAGGATATGGAGTTTATGTGCGATTTCAAGCCCGAAATGATAGGCATTGGACCTTTTCTCCCACATAAGGACACGCCTTTCAGAAGCTGTCCACAAGGCTCATATGAGCTTACCCTCTTTCTGCTGAGCATTTGCAGGATAATGCTCCCCGACGTTCTTTTGCCAGCCACCACAGCCCTTGGTACTATAAACCCCAAAGGGAGAGAACAAGGGGTGCTGTCAGGTGCGAACGTTATAATGCCGAATCTGTCCCCTGTGGCAGTGAGAAAAAAATATATGCTCTATGACAACAAGATATGCACAGGTGACGAGTCAGCACAGTGCAGAGCTTGCCTTGAAAGACGAATGGAGTCCATAGGCTATAAAATAAAGATATCAAGAGGAGATCACATATAATGATAAAGCTTGCTTTTTACGGAAAAGGCGGAATAGGAAAGTCAACGGCGGCATCAAACGTCAGTGTTGCACTTGCACAAAAAGGGCTGAAAGTCATGCAGATAGGCTGTGACCCAAAGGCTGACTCCACCACATTTCTCCATGGGGGAGAGAGGATACCCACCGTTCTTGACCTTGTGCGAAAAGGCGAAAGCTTTGACCTTGAAGATATGGTAAGGGTAGGCTATAACGGCGTTGTGTGTGTTGAAGCAGGCGGTCCGGTCCCGGGGCTTGGCTGTGCAGGCAGAGGTATAATCGCAGCTTTGGAGGAGCTTGAAAAAAAGGGCGCATATGAAAAATATCAGCCTGACGTTGTTATCTATGACGTTCTCGGAGACGTGGTGTGCGGAGGTTTTTCAATGCCAATGCGAAAGGGCTATGCCGATAAGGTGTTTATCATCACGTCAGGTGAGAGTATGTCTGTATATGCCGCCGCAAACATCGCAATGGCGGTGGAAAATTTCAAAAGCCGTGGATATGCTTCTCTTGGCGGTTTTATCCTCAATAAACGCAACGTAAAAAACGAGGAGGAAAAAGCGGCGGAGCTTGCGGCTGATTTTCACAGCTCTGTGATAGCCGAGATAGACCGAAGCGACCTTGTGAGCGAAGCTGAGGATATGCGCAAAACTGTCATGGAAGCTTTTCCTGACAGCACTGCGGCAGAGCAGTATAGAGCATTGGCGGATAAGATAGCCGAGCTTTGCGGTATGGGAGAAGAAAAATGATAAAAGAGAGCGGCATAAATATAACGAAGGCGGCTTTTCCTGCGCCTTTTGAAAGCGGTCTTGAATATAATCCCCCAACAAGGGGCGTGTGGAATATCGTCCATACCGGTATGCTTATCCCTGAGTCACGGCAGATATTTGTCTGCGCACAGGGCTGTTTAAGGGGCGTTATCCTCACTGCGGCAGAGATGAATGCCATGGACAGAATGTCATGGGTGACTGTTTCTGAGCAGGATCTGTATGACGGCACAATGGAGCAGGACGTTATAGACGGAGTAAGGGATATAATAAACAGGCTTGAGGAAAAGCCAAAATGCGTTTTGATTTTTCTAAGCTGTGTTCACCTTTTTGCAGGCTGTGACTATAAAATGATAATAAACGAACTGTCGGCATTGTTTCCGCAGGTGCATTTTATAGATTGCTACATGACGCCCACCATGAGAAAGTCTATCTCTCCTGACAGCCTTATGAGAAAACAGCTTTACGAGCCACTTGAAAAGTGCGAAAAGAAGCCTAAAACGGCGGCTATAATAGGCTGTGACAGAGCCACGGACGAAGCCTCCGAACTTGTAAAAATAATAAACTCAGCAGGCTTTGAGCTTCTTGACATAACAAAGTGCAAGACCTATGAGGAGTATCTCTCTATGTCGGAAAGCTCTTTGAATATCACCTATATCCCCACGGCAAAGCCCTCAGGAGAGGAACTTGAAAAGCGACTTGGCACAAAGCATTTGTATCTGCCCTTGTGCTATGGCTATGATGAGATAGAGAAAAATTACAGCAGGCTTTGCACCCAGCTTGGTGTGAAAACACCTGACTTTTCTGCTGACAGAGAAGCCGCCGACAAGGCTCTTGCAAATGCCCTTGAGATAGTGGGGGATATGCCTATAGCCGTGGATTATACTGCTTTGCCAAGACCCCTTGGCTTTTGCAGACTTCTTGCAGAGAAAGGCTTCAATGTGAAGCGTTGCTACGCCGACAGCTTTTCAGAGGAGGAAAGGGCAGATTTTGAGTGGCTGAAAGCCCATTGCCACGACCTTGAAATTCTCCCTACTGTGAATGTGAAAATGGAGTTTTCACAGTGCAGTGAAAAGTATCTTGCTATAGGTCAGAAAGCAGCTTTTTTCTGCCAGACCGATAACTTTGTTGATATAGTCGCAGGGGGCGGGGGATACGGCTTCGAGGGCATAAAAAGGCTTGCAGAGCTTATGGCTGAGGGAGCAGTAAACAAAAAGGACAGACGTAAGGTGATACAACACAAGGGCTGGGGGTGTGAAAGCTGTCTATGAATGCAAAAGTGATATCCATATATGCGGCGGATACTTCGGGAGTATGCTCGGCGCTTTATGAGCTTGGTGGAATGACCGTCGTCCATGACGCTTCGGGCTGTAACTCCACCTACGCCACCCATGACGAGCCACGCTGGTATGACCGCAAAAGCATGATATATATTTCCGCACTAACAGAAGCGGACGCCGTTATGGGCAATGACGGCAAGTTCATTCGTGATGTGGCAAAAGCGGCAGGTGAGCTTTCACCCAAATTCATAGCCATTTGCGGTTCGCCAATGCCTGCAATGACAGGCTTTGACTATAGTGCGGCGGCTGAGGAGATAGAGCGTGAAACAGGTCTGACCACATTTTTCGTTGATACCAACGGCACTCATTCCTATCTTCAAGGAGCAGAGGGAGCTTTCCTTAATATTGCAAAGCTTTTCTGCCGTGAGGGAAAAGAAAAGCAGGCAAATTCAGTGAATATTATTGGTGCAACGCCTCTTGACTTTTCAGTGAATACAAGCGTAAGCTCTATAAAAAAGTGGCTTTTGGATAACGGCTTTTCAGTTCAAAGCTGTTTTGCTATGGACAGCAGCCTTGATGAAATTTCAACAGCACCACAGGCGGCTGTAAGCCTTGTTATATCCTCAGACGGGATAGCTGCGGCAAAGTATCTTTTCGATACCTATGGCGTGCCATATGTTGTGGGCGTGCCTGTGGGGAAAAGCTTTTCCAAAAAGCTTTCCGCTGACCTGAAAAGAGCAGTGTCAGAGGGCGTTTGTATAAATTCCTGCGGTGAAAAAGCTGTAGAGAATGCTCATATGATAGTTGCAGGGGAAAGCGTTTTTGCTTCTTCCCTTGGGGCTGAACTTGGCGCAAAAACTGTGGCGACAGTTGGCATAAGAAACAGCGAGGTGCTGTCAGAGACGGACATTTTCTGCGAGGAAGAAGCAGAGCTTGAAAAGCTTTTTTCACAGCATAAGACCGTCATAGCTGACCCACTTTTCAGACCTATATGCAAAGGGGCAAGCTTTGTTTCACTGCCACACGTTGCTTTTTCGGGAAGATGTTTTCTTAAAGATATTCCCGATCTGATAGATAAAGATGTAAGCAAAATACTTAACCTATAAAAAGGAGGAACGTGCTTTCGCACGGATACTTTTATGATAAAAATAGCCGTTTACGGAAAGGGCGGAATAGGAAAATCCACAGTTACCGGAAACCTTGCCGCCGCATTTGCAAGTCTTGGGAAAAGAGTTATACAAATAGGCTGTGACCCAAAGGCTGACTCCACCATAAATCTTCTTGGGGGCGAGCCTGTTATGCCTGTGATGAATTATCTCAGAGAGCATGACGATGAGCCTGAGAGCATAGAGGAGATATCAAAAGAGGGCTACGGCGGAGTGCTTTGTATAGAAACAGGCGGTCCTACCCCCGGACTTGGCTGTGCAGGCAGAGGTATAATCACCACGTTCAGCCTGCTTGAAGACTTAAAGCTTTTTGAAAAATATAAGCCTGACGTTGTGCTTTATGACGTTCTCGGAGACGTTGTGTGCGGAGGTTTCGCCGCACCTATCAGAGAGGGCTACGCCTCAAAGGTGCTTATCGTCACCTCAGGCGAGAAAATGGCATTGTATGCCGCAAATAATATAAACAGTGCGGTGAAAAACTTTGCCGACAGAAGCTATGCAAAAGTCCGTGGTATCGTCATGAACAGGCGAAACGTTGAGGGCGAGGAAGAAAAGGTCAGAGCTTTTGCAGAAAGCGCAGGGCTTGATATCGTTGCGGATATACCAAGAAGCGACGATATCATCAGATGTGAGGATAAGGGCATGACCGTCATAGAGGGCGAGCCTGACTGTCAGGCGGCAAAATGCTTTTTGAAGCTTGCCCAGACCCTTATGCAGGAGGACAACGATGACTAAAGCGTTTTACATAACAGCGGCGGAGCTTGCCCAAAAGGGAAAAGATAATATCCCTGACGAGCTTCTTTCGGCAAAGCACCTTATCTACAGCTCCCCTGCAACATTGGCGTTCAATTCACCGGGAGCGCAGGGCTTTGGTGTAAAAAGAGCAGGACTTGCAGTGCCAAATTCGGTTATGCTTCTTGTGGCTCCTGCCTGCTGTGGACGAAACACCACTATGCTCAGTGCGGAAAGCGGCTACGGCGACAGATTTTTCTACCTGCTTCTTGACGATACCGATATCGTCACAGGCAGGCACCTTACAAAGATACCAAAAGCTGTGGAGGATGTATGTCAAAGCCTTGATTACACTCCTTCAGCGGTGATGATATGTATAACCTGCGTTGACGCTCTCCTCGGCACTGATATGGACAGAGTGTGCAGAAAATCCAGCGACCGAGCAGGCGTGCCTGTTGTGCCATGCTATATGTATGCCCTCACAAGGGAAAAGCGTCTGCCCCCTATGGCTTCAGTGCGAAAATCGGTGTATTCCCTTTTGAAACCACGCAAGAGAAAGTCTGACGAGGTGAATATCCTCGGTTATTTCTCACCCTTGCAGGAGGACTGCGAGCTTTACAGCCTGCTGAAAAGTGCAGGCGTAAAGGCCATAAGGGAGCTTTCAAGGTGCGATACCTTCGAGGAATATGAAAAAATGTCGCAGGCAAATTTTTCTCTTGTGCTCAATGCGGAAGCAAGATATGCCGCCCAGCAAATGGAGCAGGAGCTTAACATACCTTTTATAGAGCTTGCGAGAGTTTTTCAGGCTGACAAGATATCTACGCAGTATCGTCTGCTGGGTCAGGCGATAGGAGCGGAGCTTTGCGATAAAGAGTATTATGAGCAGACCATGGCTCTTATAGATGATTTCAGAGAAAAGCATAAAGGGCTGTGCTTTGCAGTGGGCGAGTTTTCAAACTGCGACCCTATAGAAATGGCATTGGCTCTTATAAGATACGGCTTCAAGGTGGCGGAGATATTCGGCACTGTGGGGGAGCGAAATTTCGGCTTTGTGAAAAAGATAGCACAGCTTTCCCCTGAAACAAAAATATATTCAAATCTCTCACCAACAATGCTCTTTTACGAGCCTGACGAGAGTGTGAACGTTTATATCGGCAAGGACTGTGCCTATTATCACCCTGACATAGCAGGAGCGGACTTTAATGACGAGATACAGCCTTTTGGCTATGCAGGAGTGAAAAAGCTGTTTTGCGACCTTGAAAAGGCACTTGACAGGAAAGGAGCGGAGGATAAATGAAAAATCTTTTGAAGCTTTTGTCACCCTTTGCCCCTGACCAATCAGGTGCGGCGGCAGTGCTCTATGAGCTTGGAGGACTAATGGTAATATGCGACGCAGGCGGCTGTGCAGGCAACGTCTGTGGCTTTGACGAGCCAAGGTGGTTTACCAAAAAGAGCGCAGTTTTCAGCGCGGGGCTTCGTGATATGGACGCAATTTTAGGACGTGACGACAGGCTCATCGAAAAGCTCTCCAAAGCATGCGGGCAGATATCACCTGCTTTCACCACCATAATAGGCACACCTGTGCCTGCTGTCATAGCAACAGATATGAGAGCGTTGAAACGAATGGCAGAGAAGAAAACAGGACTTCCTTGCATAACAGCCGAGTGTACAGGCACGAACTATTACGACAGCGGATCAGAGCCGGTGTGGATAGAGCTTTTCAAGACCTTTGCCACTGAGAGCAAGCCTGTTCAGAAAGGCAGGCTTGGCATTATAGGTGCAACACCTTTGGAGCTTAATATCATAAGTCCCGAGAGGATAGTGGCGGAATATAAGGCAAAGGGTTGGGAGAATGTTATATGCTACGGCATGGTAAGCACCCTTGATGATGTGAAAAATGCGGCTGCGGCAGAGATGAACATAGTCTGTTCAGCAGCGGCAATAAAGGCGGCGGAGTATCTCAAAGAAAAGTTCGGCACGCCTTATGAGATAGAATATCCACGAAGCTGTCTGCCCGAGGAGATAGTGCAAAAAGCTTATAACTTTACGGATAAAAACGTCCTTGTGATACATAACCAAACAGCGGCTGACGCTGTGAGAAAGCTTATCACAGAAAAAAGCGGCAAGTGTCATTGCACATCGGCAACGTTTTTTATGCAGAAAAAGGAGCTTTCACAGCAGAGTGATTTTTTCCTTGCAGACGAAAGCGACCTTTGCGACAATGTTGGTGATAACTATGACGTTGTTATCGCAGACAAGACCCTCAGACGTGTTATGAAAAATTTCAGCGGCGAGTTTATAGACTTTCCGCATTTCGGACTTTCAGGCAGACTTTTGCAGGGAGAGAGTGAAAAGATATGACAGAAGAAATTATAGAGCGTCTTGAAGAATATCTCGGCTCAGAGGAGTTTGAATATGAAGCCGAAAACTGCATGGAGGAGCTTGACGAAAGCGGCGAGGGCATAAACGCAGTTTTGCCTCTGCTTAGGTTTCTGGAAAGACACCCCATGGCTGATATCAGCATGACAAGTGCCGTGGTGAGATATATGGAGCAGTTTTACGGCAGAGGTTATGAGAACATTCTCATGGACTCCGTTCGTCGCAGACCTACAGTGCATACTGTGAGAATGTTAGGCAGGCTCAGAAATGCCGCCATAGATGAGGGTCAGGACGGCGAAGAGTTTGAGGACGTGCTTATAGACGTTCTCAGCAGTGAAGCAGAGGACGAGATAAAGGATACCGTCAGGGAGCTTATCTGATGAAAACTGAGATAATTCGTGTTTATGGTATTGTTCAGGGCGTGGGTTTCCGACCTTTTGTCAGCCGTGAAGCGTCAGACCTTGGACTTTGCGGCACTGTGGCAAACAAAGGCTCTTATGTTGAGATACACGCACAGGGCAGTGAAAAGGCTGTGGAGGACTTGAAAAAAGCCCTTGAAAACCGTCCCCCTGAGCGTTCGGTGATAATGGAGATAATTTCAGCCCATGCCGACGAACCGCCTTTTGACAGCTTTGAGATAATCGACAGCGAAAAGGAAAAAGGGGATATTTTCGTATCCCCTGACATCGCTGTGTGCGAAAAATGTAAGGGAGAGCTTTTCGACAAAACAAACAGAAGATATCTCCACCCTTTTATAAACTGTACCCAGTGCGGCCCACGGCTCACTATTATGGACTCTATGCCCTATGACAGAGTTCGCACCACAATGGCTGACTTTCCAATGTGCAAAGACTGCGAGGAGGAGTACACCGACCCTGCCACAAGGCGTTATGACGCCCAGCCTGTGTGCTGTAACAAATGCGGTCCGGAGGTCTATATCATAGGCAGTGAAAAGAAAGGCGCTGAGGCTATCACAGCAACAAGAGAAGCCGTCATGGCAGGGAAGATAATCGCTGTCAAAGGCATAGGCGGTTTTCACCTTTGCTGTGACGCAAAAAACGAGAGCGCAGTGAAAAGGCTCAGAGAGCTTAAAAACCGCCCTGCAAAACCACTTGCCGTTATGCTGAAGGATATTTCTGCCGTAAGGCGTGAGTGCGATTTTGGCGAAGTGCAGGAAAAGCTTCTCACAGGCTGGCAAAAGCCTATCGTGCTTCTTGATAAAAAAACTAGCGGAAGCCTTTGCGAAAGCGTTGCACCCGATAATCCTACAGTGGGAGTAATGCTCCCCTATGCCCCTTTGCACCTGCTTCTTTTTGATTACGATGACGGCGTGGAAATGACCGACAGCCTTGTTATGACCAGCGGAAACGTCCGTGGAGCACCTATTTGTCGAAACGACGAGGACGCACTCAGCGAAATAGCAGGCTTCTGCGACCTGATATTATCCCACAACAGGCGTATCTTGATACGCTCAGACGATACTGTCATGGATACATTTGAGGGCAAGCCTTACATAATAAGGCGTTCAAGAGGATATGCACCATTGCCTGTTATGACATCATGCAGTGATAAAGGTCAGACCCTTGCCATAGGCGGTGAGCTTAAAAACACGTTCTGTATCAGAAAGGGAAGCCTTTATTATCTCTCTTCCTATGTGGGGGATATGGCTGATATCCGCACTGTAAAGGCTCTTGAGGAGTCCGTGAAGCGTATGTGCGAACTTCTGGAAGCAACACCGCAAAACGTAGTCTGCGATATGCACCCCAAATACAATACAGTTGCATTTGCCGAGGGGCTTGACCTGCCTCTGAAAAAAGTCCAGCACCACTATGCTCATATCCTATCCTGCATGGCAGAAAACGACTATAGCGAAAAGGTCATAGGCGTATCATATGACGGCACAGGATTTGGCACAGACGGCACCATATGGGGCGGCGAGATACTTCTCTGCGACCGCACAGGCTTTGAGCGTATGGGAAGCATAAAGCCTTTCATGCAGGTGGGCGGCGATCTTTCCTCTAAAGATGGCTGGCGTATTGCCGCAATGATAGCAGGCTCAGCCTATGGGGAAAGGGGCGGAGAGATCTGTGAAAAGCTTGGTATTTGTACAGCGAAAGAGTACAAGCTTCTGTCCATAATGGCAGAGAAAAAAGTAAACGCAGTAAGCTCTACAAGCGCAGGACGGCTTTTTGACGCCGCTTCTGCGGTGCTTGGCATAAGGCGTTCTTCTACCTTTGAGGGCGAAGCTTCCATGGCGTTGCAGTTTGCGGCAGAAAAATTCAGCCGTGAGCCGTTTGGTATTTACGAGCCTATGGAAAAGCTCACTGCCGAAAAAGAGGACAGGATAATGCTCTGCACTCAGGCTCTTATCAAGCGTCTTTGCCAGGGTATGCAAAATGGTGAGGATAAAAACCGCCTTGCCTATGAGTTCCATTCACTTCTTGCGGATATGACCACACAGGCGTGCAGGACCATAAGCGAGAGAACAGGCATAAAGGTCTGTGCCTTGAGCGGGGGAGTTTTTCAGAACAAGCTTCTGCTTAAAATGGTGAAGTGCCGCCTTGAAAAAATGGGGCTTAGAGTGCTTATCCACAGCCTTGTGCCTGCCAATGACGGTGGTATAGCTTTGGGACAAGCGTTTTATCTGAATGAGGAATGAGGAATGAGGAGTGAGGAGTGAGGAATTAAGGTATCGCCTGCGGCGATGATTTTCTTATTCTGTAGGGGCGACCTTTGGTCACCTGAGGCTGTTTAAAAATACCAAAATAACAGGCGAACGCTGTTCGCCCCTACATATAAACAGCGTATTTACGCCAATTGTAGGGGACGGCGCCCTCGACGTCCCGCTTTTGTCGAACTTTTTCAATAAGCTGGGGCGACCTTTGGTCGCCTGTGTATCTCATTTCTGATTTTGTTATATAGATTAAATTTTTTTGGAGGTATTGATATGTGTGTAGGTTTATCTGCAAAGGTAGTAAGTGTAAACGAGGGCACTGCTGTTATTGACGCAAGCGGTGCAAAAAGAGAGGTATCTGCTGACCTTATCGACGATCTCGAGGTAGGGGATTATGTCATGGTACACGCAGGGGTGGCTATCGCAAAGATAACCTCTGATGATAGTGAAGAAACTGACGAGATAATGGAGAGTATCCAATGAACACTATAGAAAATGCAAAGGAGATAATAAGCTCCTACAAACGTGATGACGGCAAAAAGCTTCGCATAATGGAGGTCTGCGGCACTCACACCCACGAGATTTTCAGGCTTGGCATAAGAAAGCTCCTTCCTGAGAGCGTTGAGCTTATCTCAGGCCCCGGCTGTCCTGTGTGCGTTACCCCCATTGGCTTTATCGACGAGGCTTGTATGCTCGCTCTTCAAAAAGGTGCGGTGATATGCACTTTCGGCGACCTTATAAGAGTACCCGGTACAGAAATGAGTCTTGCAGGAGCAAGGTCAAAGGGTGCTGTGATAAAGACAGTCTATTCGCCCCTTGACGCAGTTTCATATGCCGAAAGCCATAGAGATGAGCAGGTGGTGTTCCTGGCCGTTGGCTTTGAAACTACCACCCCATCAGCCTGCCTTGCAGTAGAAAAAGCGAAAAAGCTGGGGCTTGAAAACTTCTCTATTCTTGGTGCAAACAAGACTATGCCAAACGCCTATAAGGCTTTGGAGGGAAGCGCAGACGCATTTTTGTACCCCGGCCATGTCAACGCTATCACAGGCACAGCCGTGTGCGAGGAACTTGTGAAAAAGGGCGTTTCAGGCGTTGTTACGGGCTTCACGGCCGCTGAACTTCTTACGGCTCTTGCTGTTACCATAGAGCTTTCTCAGCGTGGCGAGCCGTTTTTCAGAAACTGCTATCCTAGAGTAGTAAAGCCCGAGGGCAACCCAGCCGCCATAAAGCTTATGGAAAAGGTCATGACCCCCTGCGACAGCGAGTGGCGTGGACTTGGTATCATACCAATGTCAGGCATGATACTCCGTGACGAATATGCTGACTTTGACGCACGAAAGAAATTCTCCCTGCCGAAAATAACAGGCAAGCCAAACCCAGTCTGCCGCTGCGGAGATGTTTTGCAGGGCAAGTGCAAGCCCTCAGACTGTAAAGTTTTCGGCAAGGTCTGCACACCGCTACACCCTATAGGTGCGTGCATGGTGTCAAACGAGGGCGCTTGCTCGGCATATTATCAGTATGGCAATTTGTAAAATAAACTATCCGAAAAGAGGAATAATTATGACAGATAAATTTGTGACCCTTGCCCACGGCGCAGGAGGAAAGCAGACTTCCGAGCTTATCGACCGTGTTTTTAAGGAGCATTTCGCTAACCCTGACCTGACCGCCGACGATGCCGCCGTGCTTTCCATGGAAAAGGGCAAGATAGCATTCACCACCGACGGCTTTATAGTTTCCCCATACGAATTCGCAGGAGGAAATATCGGCAAGCTAAGTATTTGCGGCACTGTGAACGACCTTTCCTGCATGGGTGCAAAGCCTTTGTATCTCTCATGTGCTTTCGTTATCGAAGAGGGCTTTCCAATGGATAAGCTTGAGGAGATAGCCGCCGCCATGGCAAAGACCGCTAAGGAAGCAGGTGTCGAGATATGTGCAGGTGACACAAAGGTGGCAGGAAAAGGTCAGGTAGACGGCGTTTTCATTACCACTACGGGCATAGGCAGGATAATGGACAACGCCAACACCTCAGGCAAGCTTGCCAAAGCAGGCGACGCCGTTATAGTGTCAGGTGATATCGGCAGACACGGCTGTACCATACTTTTAGCTCGTGACGAGTTCGGCATAGAGGCAGACGTAACAAGCGATTGTGCACCCCTCTGGGCAAACGTAAAAGCAATGTTCGACGTTACAAACGATATCCACGTTATCCGTGACGCAACAAGAGGCGGTGTAGGCACTGTCCTTTACGAGATAGCAGGTCAAAGCGGTGTAGGAATAACCCTAGATGCAGCGAAAATACCGGTGGCAGACGAGGTGAAAGGCGTGTGCGGTATGCTGGGCTTAGAACCATTGTATCTTGCCTGCGAGGGCAGACTTGTTATATTCGCACCAAAGGACAAAGCAGAGGATATCGTTTCTGCCCTTAGAAAGTGCAAAAACTCAGAGAACGCCGCTGTCATAGGCGAGGTCACAGAGGATAACGCAGGCAGAGTTGTAATGAAAACAGAGATAGGCTCACAGACCCTTCTCCCACAGCCTGGCGGAGAGCTTCTCCCTAGAATTTGCTGATATAAAAAATATTCTGCATAACACGTTGGCACATTGTAGGGGCGAACAGCGTTCGCCCGCCTGATTTTCTCGCAAACTTATGTTGAAAGCCGCATTTGGGAATATTGAGCCAAAAATTGCGTGGATATCATGAGTTTGTCAGGCAAACAAAACGGGCGAACACTGTTCGCCCCTACATATATGGAATATAAAAAACGGAACTGTTCAGCTTGATTTGAACAGCTCCGTTTTTTGTTATCTGTAAGACTCTATCGCCTCAATAGTCTTTGCTATATCCTCGTCACTGTGAGCATAGGAAACGAACATTGCCTCGAATTGCGACGGTGCAGTGTAAATGCCGCTTTGAAGCATATGACGGTAGTATCTGCCGTAGCTTTCCGTGTTGCAAGCCCTTGCCTCATCATAGCTTTTCACGCTCTCGTCATTGAAAAATACCGTCATAAGCGAACCACAGCGATTCACGTTCAGACCCTTTTCCCTTATGGCATTCTCTATCATAGCCGACTTTCTGTTAAGCTCCTCATAGAAGTTTGGTATGCTCTCTATCTGCCTGATAGTTTCTATTCCTGCCGCCACTGCGCATGGGTTTCCCGACAGTGTGCCTGCCTGATACACAGAGCCTAGTGGTGCAACGCACTGCATTATCTCAAGCTTTCCCCCATAGCAGGCAAGGGGCATTCCTCCCCCCACTATCTTGCCAAGGGTAGTCATGTCAGGGATAACTCCGAAATATTTTGAAGCTCCCCCCTCTGATAGCCTGAAGCCCGTTATAACTTCGTCAAATATAAGCACAGTGCCGTGATTTTTCGTTATCTCTCTGAGAAATTCAAGAAAGCCCTTTTCAGGCGGAACAACGCCCATGTTTGCGGCGCATGGTTCAACGATAAGTGCGGCTATCTCGTTGCCGTATTCCTCAAAAAGCTTTTCCACAGAAGCAGTGTCATTGTATTTCGCAAGAAGCGTGTCCTTTGTGCAGCCCTCTGTCACTCCTGCACCCGATGGGATAGCCTGCGTCATAAGTCCAGAGCCTGCCTTTACAAGCAGTCCGTCCGAGTGACCATGATAACAGCCCTCGAATTTTATTATCTTGTCCCTGCCAGTATATCCTCTTGCGGCTCTTATTGCACTCATGACAGCTTCCGTACCTGAGTTTACGAGCCTGAGCATTTCCATAGACGGAAAGTGCTTTTTTATAAGCTCAGCCAAGGTTATCTCGCCCTTGTGGCAAGCACCGAACGTAAGCCCCTTGTCGCAGGCGGCTTTCACAGCATTTATCACAGGCTCACAGCAGTGACCGAGAATGTTCGGCCCCCATGAGCATACATAGTCGATAAACTCGTTTCCGTCCTCGTCCCATATCCTTGACCCTTTCGCATGGTCGATAAAAAGCGGAACAGTGCCAACCGCCTTGCAGGCTCTCACAGGGCTGTTCACTCCACCGGGCATAAAACCGCAGGCAGTTTTGTAAAGCTGTTTAGACTTAGCAGTGTTCATGTCAGTTGTCCTCCTTTATCCATTTTGCGGCGTCAAGAGCATGGTATGTTATGATAATGTCCGCACCTGCACGCTTTATAGCAGTGAGATTTTCAAGAACGATACGCTTTTCGTCTATCCAGCCAAGCTGTGCCGCCGCTTTTACCATAGAGAACTCACCGCTTACGTTGTATGCCGCAATCGGCAGATCATATCTGTCCCTGGCGGCTCTGAGGATATCAAGATAACAAAGCGCAGGCTTCACCATTACCATGTCAGCCCCCTCCTCGATATCGTCTTCTATCTCACGGAGAGCCTCACGTCCGTTGCAAGGATCCATCTGATATGACTTTCTGTCGCCAAAGCATGGTGCAGATTCTGCGGCGTCACGGAACGGAGAATAATATCCCGAAGCAAATTTTGCACTGTATGACATTATAGGAATATCAGTAAGAGCATTCTCGTCAAGCGCCGCCCTTATTGCCGCAACTCTGCCGTCCATCATGTCGGAGGGTGCGATAATATCAGCGCCAGCCTTTGCAAGGCTCACCGCCATTTTGCACAGAAGCGGCAAAGTGCTGTCATTGAGTATCTTGTCGCCCTTGACAACTCCGCAGTGTCCATGGCTGGTATATTCGCAAAGACAAACGTCCGCAATAATAAGTAGGTCAGGATAATGCTCTTTGATGTATCTTATTGCCTGCTGTGTAACGCCCTTGTCATTGTAAGCCTCCGTTGCAAGCTCGTCCTTTTTCTCTGGTATGCCGAAAATAAGCAAGCCCGATATTCCGCTGTCTGCTATCTGCGGCAATATCTGCTCCAGATCGTCGATAGAATACTGATAAACTGTTGGCATAGAGTCAACAGGCTTCATGATGTTATTGCCCTCTGCCACAAAAATCGGGTAGATAAAGTCTGCCGCATTTAATCTTGTTTCGCAAACCATTCTTCTCATTGCTGGGTTTGCCCTTAATCTTCTGAATCTTCGCATTTTTATCTTCCTCTCACTTATCTGAAAGTATCTTTTGTATTATTCCCTCTGCTGTGCTTTCCGCTGGAAGCAGAGGGCCATTTATACCGTATTTTTTAAGCTCTGCCGTCGTCACTTCGCCTATGGAGATACACTTTGTATTCTCTGATAAGCTTCCTCCGCCACGGAAAAAGCTCCTCACTCCGCCTGCACTGGCAAACACAGCGTAGTCATCATCTATCTTCTCGCCTGTGCTGTAAACAGGCTCGTAAATGTGAACATCATCAAAGTTCAGCCCTTTTTCAGCCAATGGCTTAACAAGCTCTGCTGACCCCTCCGAGGAGCGTACTATAAGAAGCCTGTCCTCACGGGTAAGAGTGTCCGAGAGCATATTTCCAAGAGCCACGCTGTTGAACTTTTCAGGCATTATGTCTGCATAAAGCCCAGCCTTTTCAAGCTTCGCCCCAGTGCCTTTGCCTATGACAGCTATCTTCACTCCGCTTAGCTTTCTTATGTCAATACGGCTTTCTCTAAGCCTTTTCAAAAATATCTCCGCACCATTTGGACTTGTAAGAGCAACATGGCTGTAAAAGCCCTCTGAAAGCCGTGAAAAAGCTTTTTCCGTGACCTCATCGTTCAGCTCCTTAAGCTCAAATCCGCCACAGCGGTGAGCATACGCCCCAAGGGCATTGAGCGACTTTATAAGCCGCCTTGAAAGCCCCTTTGTGGCAGTGACAGCCACAGAAACTCCATACAGTGGAGGCAGGTAGGTAGGCGAAAGATCAAGCCCAGCGGTTTCTCCAACTATTATCACAGCAGGCGCAGACAGATCCTCTCTCTTCACCTTTTCAGCAATGTCGCCAAGACAGCCCTTTACAGCCCTCTGCTCAGGGGTAGCCCCCTTTGATATCACCGCCGCAGGAGTATTTTCGCCCATGCCGTTTTCAATGAGCCTGCCTGCTATCTCAGGGAGATTTCTAAGCCCCATAAGAAAAATAAGCGTTCCACCGCATTTTGCATAGCTTTCAAAATGCTCAGGGAGCAGGTCGTTCGCAGTGTGACCTGTTATAACATGAAAGCTCCTTGAAAGTCCCCTGTGGCTTACCGGTATACCTGCAAGCTCAGGCACTGCCACCGAGGAAGTCACCCCCGGTATAAGACTGTATGGTATGCCTGCGGCTTTGAGTGCAGTTATCTCCTCGCCCCCTCTGCCGAACACAAAAGGGTCGCCGCCTTTTAGCCTGAGAACAACACCGCCCTCTGCGGCTTTTTCCACAAGAAGCGTGTTTATCTCCTCCTGCGTGGAACTGTGCCTGCCTGCACGCTTTCCAACGCATATTTTCTCCGCACCGTCCTTGCAAAAGTCAAGCGAACGGCTGTCTATAAGGCTGTCATATATCACCACGTCACAGCTTTTCAGAGCCTCATAACCTCTCATTGTGATAAGGTCATAATCTCCACAGCCTGCTCCTGCTATTATAACTCTGCCGCTCATAGCTTATCAGTCAGCTCCTTAACAAGTTCAAATCTTTTTTCTATCTCTTTTTCGCCCTGAGCAAAATGCCCCTTGCCGTCTGAAACAGTTAGAGATATCTTTTCCCCATTTATCTCGCTGTATGCCCCCACAGGCACAGTGCAGTCCGCACCCAGAAGTCTTATCACCTCACGCTCGGTTTCAAACCTGAGCATAGTTTCCTTGTGTGATACCTGCGAAATTATCTCAGCCGCCTTGCTCTCCTTTGCACATTCCACTGCAATTATAGCCTGACAAGGTGCAGGCAAAAGCTCCCAAGGCTCAAACTCTTTTACCTCGTATTCCGAAAGGGAAAGTCCCAAACGCTCCGTTCCTGCCGCACAAAGTATTATGCCGTCATAAAGCCCATCAGAAAGTTTTTTAAGGCGTGTACCAACATTGCCTCTTATATCAGAAAACTTTGCGTTAGGATAAAGCCTTGCAAAGCCCCCACGTCTACGCTGACTTCCTGTGCCAACAGTGAAAACATCACAATCGTTAAATACAACGCCTTTTTTGGTCACAAGCATATCACGATAGTTCCCACGAGGGCAAACTCCCGATATCTCCAGCCCCTCGCCCAGCGTAACAGGCAAGTCCTTTGCACTGTGTACAGCAAAGTCTATTTCTCCGCTTTGCAAAGCCTGTTCTATCTCCGTGACGAACACACCCTTGCCGCCTATCTTGTCAAGAGGTCTGTCAAGCTGTCTGTCGCCCTTTGTGGTGAAGGTGACTATCTCGGTATCACACTCAGGAAATGCCGCCTTTATCATGTCAAGTACCATATAAGTCTGCGCCATTGCAAGTGGACTTTTTCTTGTGCCTGCTCTCAGTTTCATTTTCGCTCCTTTATCATCTCTATAAGCTGTTCCTCTGTTGGAAGCACGTCACTTTCAAGGCATATTTTCAATGCCTCTGCCATAGCCTTTTTCCTAGCCTGCTCCGTGGATATATTTTCAAGGGCATAGTCACGGACTTTTCCCATGACATTGCATATATCCCCAAGCCTGCCCTCTGTCTGCGATTGGATCGTCTTTCTCAGGTGAGAAGCAAGGGTAGGGCTTTTTCCGCCTGTTGAAATGCCAATGCACACGTCCCCCTCTGTAACAATGGCAGGGAAGAAGAACGTACAGCTCTCAGGGTCATCAACTGCGTTGCATGGAATGTGCCTTTGCCTGCAAAGCTGAGAAATGTGCCTGTTTACGCCTCTGTCCCCTGTGGCAGTTATCACAAATGTACTGCCGTCTATGTCGCTGTCCTTAAAAGCACGCTCAAACAGTGTTATCATGCCCCTGTCTGCAAGTTCTCTTATCTCACCGCAAGCTTTTGATGCCACCACCTTTATTATAGGCGAAAAGTCAAGAAGCTTTTCGATCTTTCTCAAAGCTACCTGTCCGCCACCCACCACAAGGCATGGCATATTCTCAATATTCGCAAAAAAAGGAAAGTATGGCATCGTCATTCTCCGTATTCTTTTATTACTTCTATAACCTTGCCGAAAGTCTGTGAATCAAGCTCCGACTTTAGTCTGAAAAAAAGCTCTTTCGCCGAAACCTCGCAAAGTCTTCTGTCAAGGCACTCAAACTGCGGAAGAAAATCATGGAACATAAGTTGCTTTTCAAGTTCGTCAGTTTCCTCGTCAATGATAAGCTTCGACCTCTCCACGCTGTCAAGCTTTTTGAGATTGTTTTCTTTGGCAAGCTCCGTGAAAAAGTCCATGTCTATAAGCCTAGCCCCTGCAAGCTTTTCCACGGCAGGGTCAATATCTCTCGGCACTGCAAGGTCTATAAAAAGCTTGTTTTCATTATCACTGAGCATATCCGCCGTAACAGTGTAGTGGGGGCTTGAAGTCGCAGAAATTATGCAGTCACATTCACCAATGCGCTCATATCTCTTTTCGTATGGTATAAGCTCAAGCTTTGGATCGTCTGAAATATATTCCAGCGCATTTCTGTGGGAACGTGCCGTTGCAAGCACAGTTACGTTCTTGTATGAAAGAAGATTTTTCAAGACCAGCGATCCTATCTCACCGCTTGCTCCAAGAAGCATCACCATGACATTATCCTTATAATGTGCCGCTTCCTTAGCCGCAAGAGTAGCCGTGGAAACGGAAGTCTTTGAAAGCTCCGTCTCCGTCTTTATTTTCTTCGCACAAGCGATAGCCCCCTGAAATATCATGTTCACCTCAGAGGAAAGCCCAATGCGCTCCCTTGAAAGATCATATGCACGGCGAACCTGTCCAAGTATCTCGTCCTCACCTATGACCGCCGACTCTATACCGCATGATACGCTGTAAAGCCTTTTTACCGCCGTCTTGTCTGTGAATATCATGACCTTGCGTTTGAGCTTTGCGATCTCCACTCCGCTTTGTTCGCAAAGAAGCCTTATGCCCTCCTCAGGTGTTCCGCAAAAGTAAAGCTCCGTCCTGTTGCAGGTGCAAATAAGCACAGGTGAAAAGTCCTTTACGTCAAAAAGCAGCTTTTCACACTGAGCGCTGTCAAATGTGAAAAGGCTGCGAAAGGTTTGTCCGCAAAGCTTGTGATTTACGCTTATGCAGGTGAAATTTTTCATTTTTCTGTGTTATCTCCTGACTTTTCGGGATAAAGTGCGTCATAGTCAAGCTTGGTGAATCTGTGATATGTTATGCCGCCCAGATCGTCCTGCAAACAGTATCTACAGCCGTCAGGCTCTCCGTCTGGAAAGTATGCAAGCAGGTCAAATTCATCGTCAGGTGCAGCAGTTATAACAGTGTTCTTATTATACTTTCTGAATATCTCCGCCGCACGTTCAAGAGAACACCCTTCTTTTACCGCGCCGATAAACTCCACAAGAAACGGGCTTGCCTCCACCTTTTCGTGGATAGCCCTCACGCTCTCCTCTGATACCGTAACAGCTATCCTGCCGTCCTGAGCAAGCGAAGCCTTGCATGAAAGTATCTCACTTTTGTATTCGTCTATGGCTTTTATCATTTCCTCAGCCGTAAGCTCGCCCCCTGTTATGGCGTTGAGGGAGTCAAGAGGATAAAAAAGCGTCACCGCATTAGGGGTAAACCCAAGTTTTATCTGCGACTCTTTTATAGTATCGGTTATATTCTGTTCAAGCTTTATAAGCTCTGTCATGAAAATTCTCCTTTATACATAATTCCTATAGGCTTTGTATGTTTTTATAATATCACATATTTCTCATGTTGTCAACCTTGTTTCCTCGCCTATATATTTTTTCAGTGCATTGATATAAAATTCCGTCAGTGGATTAGAAAGTACCTTTTTGTGAGTAACTATGCCAATGCGCATCGACCCCTCCGCTTCAAGGGGAACAGCCACGATATCACTGCCGTTGAGCTTTTCGTCAATAACACCGCTGCAAATGGTGTAGCCGTTAAGACCGATAAGAAGATTAAAAAGGGTCGCACGGTCACGGACACGGATATTCTTTGGTCGTTTTATGGTGCTGAGTATCTCCTCCGAGTAGTAGAAAGAGTTGTATTCCCCCTGCTCAAAGGATAAATAAGGGTAGGGGAGCAGGTCGTCAAGGGTCACAGACTTTTTCTGCGCGAGGGGATTTGCAGAGCCGACAAAAACGTGTGGCTTTGCAGAAAAAAGCTCCGTGAATTTAAGCTCTTTGGACTTTATCTCCTTTGAAAGCACAGGCTCGTTGAAATCGTTGAGATAGAGTATGCCAAGCTCGCTTTTCATTCTCGCCACGTCCTCGATTATCTCGTGGGTCTGCGTCTCACGAATGCTGAAATCATATTCATCTCCGCCAAACTCTTTTATAAGGTCAACAAAAGCGTTCACCGCAAAGGAGTAATGCTGAGTGGATATGCAAAACTGCCTTTTGCCGTGTTGCTTTCCGCAGTATTTTTCTTCAAGCAAACTCGCTTGTTCAAGCACCTGCCTTGCATAGCCCAAAAAGACTTCACCCTCTTTTGATACCGTTATGCCCTTGTTTGTGCGTATGAATATAGTGATATTCATTTCCTTTTCAAGCTCACGGATAGCGTTGGTAAGACTAGGCTGAGAAATAAAAAGCGACTGTGCCGCCTCGCTGACAGTACCTTTCTCCGCCGTAGCCACCACATATTTAAGCTGCTGTAAGGTCATATCTCCACCTCTTTTCAGATATATCCTTATTATATAGCGTATTTATGAAATTTTCAAGTGAAACAGGTCATACAAAAAACACGCCCCCGAAGGAGCGTGCCTTTTTTTACCGTCATATTATTTCAGTGCGTTTCCATCGCTGAATGCCTGACCTACCTTTTCGCCAACAACATAATAGCCGTGATTTACAGGTTCATATGCTATAGGTCTGAACTTTGTGAGATCAATGCTGCCCTTGTCGTCAAGAACGCTTTCGTCAGCAGCAATGTTTACTATCCTGCCAAGAACGTTGCCCTCTTCTGTGAATCTAACAAGCTCACATTCCAGAACAACAGGAAGTTCGTTGATAACAGGTGCGTCAACAAAGCGGCTCTTTTCTGTTGTAAGACCCGACTTTGCCATTTTGTCAGCAGTGCTGTTTGCAGATACTATACCAACATAATCGCAAGCCTTCAAGTTAGCAGCGTCAGCAAAGCTTACCGTGAAAGCCTTTTTCTCCTTGATGTTCTTTGTGGTCTTGTGGCTCTCGCTAAGGCAAAGCTCCACCATGTCAGCACCGTAAAGACCGCCCCATGCAGCGTTCATAGCGTCTGCATTTCCGTTATTGTCATATGTGCCTACAATAAGAACAGGCAGTGGATAAAACCAAGGGTTCTTACCAAAATCTTTTTTCATTGTGGATTCCTCCTAAAATTTATTTCTTCTCGTCAAGCAGAACAACGTTCTGCGGCGGGTTTTTGTCTATCGCTCCCACTGTGTAGTGCGGAACATAAAGCTCCTCCAAATAAGCTATATCTTCATTTGTGAGCTTTACATCAAATGCACCTGCGGCGTCGTCAAGATATCTCGTCTTTGTCGCTCCTATTATCGGTGCACAAACGCCCTTTGCCCATTGCCATGCAATAGCCACCTGCGACATTTTGCAGCCGTGCTTTTCAGCAACCTCTGCCACACGCTTTACTATCTGCTCGTCATACTTTTCCATGCGGTCATATTTGCCCATGGCAACACGGTCGGTCTTGCTCCTGAGTGAATCAGAACGCCATTGTGGCCTTGCAAGATGCCCTGCCGCAAGAGGACTGTATGGCATGAGCAAAACGTTCATCTGCCTGCATATCGGTATAAGTTCCTTTTCGTCCTCTCTGTAAAGCAGATTGTAGTGGTTTTCCATAGTCGAAAACTGCGTCCAGCCATTGTCCCTCGCCGCTATCTGCATATTGTGGAATTGATAACCATACATCGCAGACGCACCAAGTGCCCTTACCTTTCCTACCTTAACAAGCCCGTCAAGAGCCTCCATTGTTTCCTCTATAGGCGTGTCATAGTCAAAGCGGTGAATGATGTAAAGGTCAAGATAGTCAGTACCCAGCCTTTTGAGAGTGCCGTCAATCTCACTTTCTATAGCAGCTTTGGATAGCCTGCCCTCGTTGAAGTATACCTTTGAGGCAATTACCACCTTGTCCCTCTGTGTTAGCTTTTTCAGTGCCTTGCCTAAATATTCTTCGCTCGTGCCCTGCGAGTAGCAGTTTGCAGTGTCGAAAAAGTTTATCCCAAGATCAAGAGCGTGGGAAATGACCTTCTCGCTCTCACCCTCGTAAAGGGTCCAGTCATGCATAGTGCCTGCCTTGCCAAAACTCATGCAGCCTATGCACAGCTTTGATACCGCAATGTTCGTGTTTCCAAGCTTTGCGTATTCCATTATTCTGCCTCCTTTGTCAAATCCCCAAAAGTCTTTTCACTTCCGCAATGGTTATCTCGTAAGCCGTAGGAAAGGAGTATTTCACCCCAGCCAGTTCCATGGCCTCACGCTGTTTGTCAGTCACAGAGGTGTAAGGATAAATGCCGAACATAAAGGGGAAGAACGAGTATATAAAATCGTGTATATCCCCATCCGTCATGTCAGGGAAGAAGTGCATAAGACATAGCCGTACCTCCTCCAAAGCCTGCCCATACGCCACCTTGAATTCCACCAGCCTCTCCATTCGGCTGTGCTCCTCCATGTCATAGTGGTTCATGGAAAGCAGCTTTAAAAGCGTCCCACGCTGAGAAAGCGAAAAAGCAAGCTTGTGAGCAAACGTCCACTTGTTCATGACATCATTTTCCTCACGTAGTTTTTTCAGTTCCCCCGTCCAAAGTTCATATTCCCTCTGCATAAGAGCGAGAAAGATCTCCTCCTTGGTGTGAAAATAGTTGTATACCGACGTCCTCGTAAAAGACGTTGCGTTACCGATCTCTTTTATGGTAATGTCCCTGAAATTCATTGTCTGATAAAGCTTTTCGCAAGCGTTTATTATCTCGTCCTTTCTGGCATTAGTCAGCTCCTGTGACCCCTTCGGCATTTTTTTACCTCCCACGCTCTATTCTGACACCACGTCAGAATATCCTTTGCACACATTATACCACCATTCTGACATCGTGTCAATAGTCCGACTTGACTTTTCGCCTATCTTTCACCTTTCAAGACCCTGCCAAAGCACATAACAAAAAAGAGCAAGTTCCCCAAGCTTGCTCTTTCCATTTATAAAACCCATATACATAATATCAAATTCCTGATATCCTCAAGATATTTCTGCTCATCTTCCTCAAAAATACCCTTATCCCCCAGGCCGAACACCTTCTGCACAACTTGTCGCGCCGCTGTTTTCATCAAAGCATATGAAAAAGAAAACCTCGTCCGACGAGCCTAAAAACCCCGCTTTCTTTTCCTTTATGGTGTATCCGCACTTGCAGTTTGAGTATATTCCGTCATCAGCCTCGCCAATAACGCAGTCAAAATCCCCGTTCTCGTCAACTATCTCCGCCGAAGTCTTTCCGATAAAGTCCTCAGCGTCATATTTTGACGTGCAACTGGCAAGTGTAAGCGTGAAAATGACAGCCGCAAAAAGTATCAAAACGTGTCTTTTCATAAACTCTACCACCCCATGACATTCTGATTTTTTCGATTATATCATATCGCAGTCATACCTGTCAAGATAAAACAAAAAAAGCCCGCAGAAATCTGCGAGCTTTTTGGTGGGAGAAGGTGGATTCGAACCACCGAAGCTAGAAGCAACAGATTTACAGTCTGCCCCCTTTGGCCACTCGGGAATTCTCCCATATGAATGAAAACAAAATAATGGAGCTGGTGGACGGACTCGAACCCCCGACCTGCTGATTACAAATCAGCTGCTCTACCAACTGAGCTACACCAGCTTGTATTGCTTGATCTGTCGAACTGACGATATCTATTATATCATATCTCCAAACACTTGTCAAGCACTTTTTATTTTGTTTTCATTTTTTTAATAAAGTGGTCGAGGCGACAGGACTTGAACCTGCGGCATCTTGGTCCCAAACCAAGCACTCTACCAAACTGAGTTACGCCTCGTAGTTGACGTTGCACACGGTGGGGAAAAGTCTCCAGCCACGGAAAAGTTCCAAGCTTTGTGTGCCTTGAGCTTCATAGATGTTTCTGTGAAGCATTTGTCTGCGTCATCAGACAGCTTAATTATTATACTCCCCAATGCCCGTTTTGTCAATAGGTTTTTTATCACTTTGTATACTTGCACAATTATGCCCTGCTTAAAAGCGACACAAATGTCATACTTCAACAAATTATACCGTGATATCATACGAAAACATCAAAAATAATGTCCATAAAAGAGCCTTTTTTAAAAGAATGGTATAATTTGATGATATTTTGGTGAAACCTGTTGATTTTTAAAATGGTTTGTGTTATCATTATATTTAACAGATAATATTCGGGAGGAAAGTAAAAATGAAAACAAAGGAATGTCCTTTTTGCCATAAGGAAATATCCGAAGAAGCAATACTCTGTAAGTATTGCCATAACCTGCTTATAGACGAAAGCACGCCTGTTACGGAAGACAGCAAGCAGGAGGAGCAGAATTTCACCTCTGCTGACGATGCTGACAGAACAAGAGTGTTCACAAAGCAGGAGGCACAGGAGTATGAAGAGAAAACAAGAGCTTTTACCGTGCCTAAACAGCCGGAAGAGCCTACAGAGTTTTTCTCCACACCAATAGCTGATAGCCATGATAATAATGACGGCTGTGAGAATTATCAGGATAATTATGATAATGGCGGCTATTCTGACGATGAAAACGATTATTCCGATGATGATACAGAGGATAACGATGACGCTTCCAGAAAGAAGCTCTTTGCAATTACTGCCACTATCACAGTGGGTATACTTGTGGTGGTCATTCTTGCTATAGTTGCAGGATATAAGATCTTCGGCTTTGGCGGAACAAATAATAAGACCACTACTACAAAGCCAAAAACAACTGTTTCCGCTGATGACGACAGTAAGGGAGGAGTGTTCGTCGATACCGAGAGCAGTGCAGTTTCTACTGACACAAATACCACTACCTCACAGCCGGCTGACGAAAGCTCAACACCAGCCACCGAAACCTCTGCACCTGATACAGAAACAACGACAACTACCACAACAACTGCCTCAGATACAGAAACTACAACAACTACCACAACTAAAGCAGACTCAAAGCCTGACGAAACTACAACAACTACATCAGCCGAGAGCGGAGATTCTGCAAAGGCTGTCGCCGCTATCACAGCTCAGATAGACGGCAAGGTGTCTTCATATGAATACAGAACTGAGGACGCAGGCTTCATGTACTATTACGTCTTTACAGAAGATGGTCACGGCTACAGCGCCGCATATAATAAGGCAGACGGCTCAGTTGTACTTGTACAGAGCTACTGATTTTAAATAGAATATCACCGATTTTACAAAGTGCGTTTTCCTTGTGAGAACGCACTTTTTGTTTATACAAAAGTATTTTACATTGTGCATAGCAGTGTAAAGCCCGTTTTTGTGTGTAAATTCCTTTGCAAACATCTTACAATGACTTTACGTTACTTCGGTTACTGATTTTACAATGCTGATGTATCATAAGTATATCACCTGAATAGAAATAACATGAAGACCTGCACACAGGGTGCAGAGAGAAAAGGTGCAAATCAAAAAGCCCAAAGGGCAAGTATAAGAAAGAGGTTTTATATCATGAAAACAAGAACATCAAAACTGGCAGCGATCTTTACATCAGTTGCACTTGCAGCCACAATGCTCGCAAGCTGCGGAGGAAGCTCAGATAAGATCACAGTTATCTCCCGTGAGGACGGCTCAGGAACAAGAGGCGCATTCATCGAGCTGACAGGTATCGAGGAAAAAGACTCTAACGGCAACAAGACCGATAACACAAAGAAAGACGCCCTTATCTGTAAGTCAACAGACGTTGTGCTTACTCAGGTGTCAGGAGATAAGAACGCTATCGGCTATATCTCATTCGGCTCACTGAACGATACAGTAAAGGCTCTTAAAGTAGAGGGTGTTGAGCCTTCTACGGCAACTATCGAAAGCGGTGATTATAAAATAGTAAGACCTTTCAATATCGCTGTTAAAGACGGACTGTCAGACGCCGCTCAGGACTTTGAGAACTATATCCTCAGCTCAGAAGGTCAGGATATCATCGAAAAGGCAGGCTACATAAAGATCGACAAGAGCGCAGCAGCTTACGCTTCAAACAACGCTTCCGGTAAGGTAGTAGTCAGCGGTTCATCATCAGTAACACCGGTTATGGAAAAGCTTGCAGAAGCATATCAGAAGGCAAATACAAACGTAACAGTAGACGTTCAGCAGTCAGACTCCTCAACAGGTATCAAGGATGCTATCAACGGCACATCTGATATCGGTATGGCTTCAAGAGATATCTCAGACGACGAGCTTTCACAGGGTATCAAGTCTGTAACTATCGCTCAGGACGCTATCGCAGTTATCGTAAATAAGGATAACGCAGTTGAAGATATCACAATGGACGAGATAAAGGCTATCTATACAGGCTCAAAGACAACATGGTCTGACGAAAGCAAATAAGCTATCAAGTTAATTCTCCATAAAGATTTGCACAAGACAAAACTTTGGGCGGCACAGCAAATTGTCGCCCCATTTGTCTGAGCAAAAAAACAAGTGAAAAATTTTCAGAGGTGATAATTACGTTGACGGAAAACACAGCGGTGGCAGCGAATACAGCCGCTCAGAAGCCAACAGCAAAACAAAGTTCCCACCTGCTTGAGAAAGCGATGAAAGCATTGTTTTTCCTTTGCGCCTGCGTTTCAGTTGCGGCAGTAATAGTAATATGTATCTTCATGTTCGCTAAAGGCTGTCCTGCAATCGCAAAAATAGGCGTGGGAAACTTCCTCTTCGGAACAGACTGGAGTCCTAGAAACGTCCCTGCTTCATATGGTATCTTCCCTATGATAGTCGGCTCTCTCTACTGCACCGCAGGAGCAATAATGATTGGCGTGCCGATCGGACTTTTAACAGCGATATTTATGGCAAAGTTCTGTCCTAAAAAGCTTTTCAAGTGGCTCATGCCTCCAATAAATCTTCTTGCAGGCATACCGTCCATTGTATACGGCTTTTTCGGCATGGTAGTTGTAGTTCCTATCATAAGAAACCTTTTCGGCGGAACAGGAAACAGCGTGCTTACAGTTTCCATTATCCTCGGTATCATGATACTTCCTACTATCGTGGGCATGAGCGTGAGCGCACTTAAAGCCGTTCCTGACAGTTACTATGAGGGCGCAGTCGCCCTTGGCGCAACACACGAAAGAGCAGTTGCAACAGTCGTTTTTCCTGCCGCAAAGTCAGGCATACTCGCAAGCGTTATCCTCGCAGTGGGCAGAGCAATAGGCGAAACAATGGCAGTTATCATGATAGCAGGAAACTCCACTATCATTCCTCACTCCCTCATGGACAGCGTCCGTACCCTCACAGGCAATATCGTAATCGAGATGAGCTATGCCGAAGGACTTCACTATGACGCCCTTATCGGAACAGGCGTTGTGCTGTTCGTGTTCATTCTTCTTCTGAACCTTTGCTTTAACCTTGTCACAAACAGAAAGGATAAAGGGTGATAAAAATGTCAGACAGAATGAAAACCTATAAAACACACCCCATGTCATTGGTGTTTAATATCTTAACCAAAATAGCAGTTGTGCTTACCATAAGCGTGTTCGTTCTTATCGTGGGCTATGTGGTGATAAAGGGCGTTCCTTATCTGAAACCGTCCCTCTTCGCAAAGACCTATACCACCGAGAACGTGTCAATGCTCCCCGCTATCGTGAACACCTTTGAAATGCTTCTGGTGTCCTTGGCAATAGCCGCACCTCTGGGCATATTCTGCGCAATATATCTCGTTGAGTATGCAAAGAAAGGCAATAAATTCGTCAGAGTCATAAGACTTACTACAGAAACACTCTCAGGTATCCCGTCCATAGTGTACGGACTTTTCGGAAATATGTTCTTTGTGCTTGCCCTTAACTGGAAGCTCTCAACGCTCTCAGGCGCGTGTACATTGGCGATAATGGTGCTGCCGCTGATAATACGTTCTACCGAGGAAGCGCTGAAATCTGTAGACGACAGCTTCCGTGAGGGCAGCTACGGACTTGGCGCAGGAAAGCTCAGAACTATCTTCGTTATCGTTCTGCCTCCTGCAATAAGCGGTATCCTCTCAGGCGTTATCCTTGCAATGGGAAGAATTTTCGGCGAAACAGCCGCCCTTATCTATACCGCAGGAACTATCGCCAAGTATGCAGGCCTTACAGACTCAGGACGTACCCTTTCTATCCATATGTATTCACTTTCAAACGAGGGACTTTATATGAATGAAGCAAGCGCTACAGCAGTTGTCCTGCTGGCAGTTGTACTTCTTCTTAACGGACTTGCGTCCCTTGTTGCCAGAAAGCTTTCCAAAGGAGGAAACTAATAAATGACACAGCCAAAACTGCAGGTGAAAAACTGCGATCTCTTTTATGGAGATTTTCAGGCTCTCAAAAATATAAACTTGTCCATAGCCGAAAAGGAGATAACCGCATTCATAGGCCCTTCAGGCTGCGGAAAATCTACTCTTCTTAAATCCCTCAACCGTATGAACGACCTCGTAGAGGGCTGTAAGATAACAGGCGATTTTACCCTTGACGGGGAGAATATCTATAAAGATATGGAAATAACCGAGCTTAGAAAGCGTGTGGGAATGGTTTTCCAGAAACCAAACCTCTTCCCGATGTCCATATATGATAATATCGCATACGGCCCAAGAACTCACGGCATAAAGAAAAAAGCCGACCTTGACGAGATAGTCGAAACAACTCTTCGTCAGGCTTCCGTGTGGGACGAAACCAAGGACAGACTTAAAAAGTCCGCCCTTGGTATGTCAGGCGGACAGCAGCAGCGTATCTGTATCGCAAGAGCACTCGCCGTAAAGCCGGAGGTGCTTCTTATGGACGAGCCTACATCAGCCCTTGACCCTATCTCCACTATCAAAATAGAGGAGCTTGCCACAGAACTTAAAAAGAATTACACTATCGTTATCGTCACCCATAATATGCAGCAGGCGACCCGTATATCCGATAAAACAGCCTTTTTCCTACATGGCGAGATAGTCGAGTTCGACGAAACTCAGCGTATCTTCTCCAATCCTAAGGAACAGAAAACTCTCGAGTATATCACAGGACGTTTCGGATAAACGCTTTGGAAATATAGGTGAAAGGAAGAAATATCTATGCGTGCGAATTTTGACAATAAGCTCAGCGAGCTTAACAAAAAGCTGCTTTCTATGGCAGCAATGACAGAGCAGATAATCGCAATGTCAATAAAATCTCTTGAAGAGCAGAATACAAAGCTTGCCCGTGAAACGGTGGAGTTTGACGCCAAGATAAACGAGGCGGAGCGTGAGGTAGAGAGGATCTGTCTTAACCTGCTCTTGCAGCAGCAGCCTGTTTTTGCCGAGGATCTCAGACGTGTGTCCGCTGCACTTAAAATGATAACCGATATCGAGCGTGTTGGCGATCAGTCAGCAGATATTGCAGATCTGAATATCCAGCTTATAAAGAAAAAGCAGAAATGGGATCTTAGCGACATCAGTGAAATGGCAAGAGCCGCCACACAAATGGTGAACGACGCTATCGACGCCTATGTGAACGACGACGAGAACCTTGCCCGAAAGGTCATAAGCTCTGACGATAAAATAGACGAGCTTTTTGTAAAGACCAAGGATAAGATAATTGACGAGATAGCCGCCGATAAAGCAAACGGTGAAAAAGCTATAGATACCCTTATGGTGGCAAAATACTTCGAGCGTATCGGTGACCATGCGGTAAATATCGCAGAATGGGTGGTATTTTCCGTAACAGGCGTCCATAAAACAGAAAGGATCATGTAAAATATCATTACAAAAGGCGGAAATACCGCCTTTTTGCTCTTTTTGTACGATTTTACTCAGATTTTACTCAGCCTGATTTGTTATTTTACAATTATGTTGTATAATGTTCATTGTAAACATTGTAACAATAGTGTAAAATTATTATCAGGGAGTGTCAGTATGACGATTTTTAATGTTCTGACCCTTATAGGCGGTCTTGCAATGTTCCTTTACGGAATGAATGTAATGGGTAACGGGCTGGAAAAACTCGCAGGAGGAAAGCTTGAAAAAATATTTGAAAGGCTCACCTCAAACCCTATCAAGGCAATGTTGCTTGGACTTTCTGTAACAGCGGTCATTCAGTCCTCCTCAGCCACTACAGTAATGCTGGTGGGCTTTGTAAACGCAGGCATCATGAAGCTCCATTCCGCCATAGGCGTTATAATGGGCGCAAATATTGGGACTACCGTAACAGCGTGGATATTGTCTTTGTCAGGACTTAACGGCGACAGCTTTATTATCAATATGCTCAAGCCGTCCTCGTTCTCGCCTATCCTTGCGATAATAGGCGTTGCAATGCTGACATTCTCAAAAAACGATAAGAAAAAGGATATCGCATCTATACTCGTAGGCTTTGCAGTGCTCATGTTCGGAATGGACTCAATGAGCGGTGCAGTCGCACCTCTTAAAGACGTTCCTGAGTTCGCAGAAGTGCTTCTCTGGTTCAAAAACCCTATTCTGGGCGTTCTTGCAGGCGCACTTCTTACCGCTATCATTCAGTCGTCCTCAGCGTCAGTGGGAATCTTGCAGGCTCTCTCAGCCACAGGTGCAATAACCTTCGGCTCAGCGCTTCCTATAATTTTAGGACAGAATATAGGTACTTGCGTAACAGCACTGCTTTCATCAATAGGCACAAGCAAGAACGCAAAGCGTGTTGCAGTTGTCCACCTCTATTTTAATATAATAGGAACAGTGCTTTTCCTTACAGTGTTCTATCTGCTCAATGCCTTTATCGGCTTCTCGTTCGTTGACGGAGTTGTGGGCGCAAAGGAGATAGCTATTGTGCATACTATATTCAACCTGTCAACATCTATCATACTTCTGCCATTTATCAAAGTCCTTGAAAAGCTTGCCTACCTCACTGTCAAAGACAAAGAGGGGGAGGGAAACAAGGACAATATCGAAGAGCAGTTCAAGCTTCTTGACGAAAGATTTCTCCAGTCACCGTCTTTTGCAGTTGAAAAGTGCAGAGAGCTTACAAACCGCATGGGCGAGATAGCAAAAGAAAGCATAGACATGGCAATGAGCATCTGCGTTGATAAGTACGATAAGGAAAAGGCAGAGCAGATAGCCGTAAATGAAGCAGCCGTCGACCTCTATGAGGATAGACTCGGCACATATCTTGTAAAGCTTTCGAGCCGAGATCTTTCTGCAAAGGATTCTCAGTCAGTTTCAACTATACTTCATGTTATAGGCGACTTTGAGCGTATCTCCGACCACGCCATGAATATGGTGTCCGTTGCCGAGGAAAAACAGCAGAAGGATCTGAATTTCACATCACAGGCAACAGCCGAAGTAAAAGTCATGTGCAGTGCCGTAAGAGATGTTTTGGATATCGCCATGGAAGCCTTTGAAAAGCACGATCTGGAGCTTGCCACAAGAGTTGAGCCGCTTGAGGAAGTGGTGGATAAGATAAGAACAAAGCTTAAAAACCGCCATGTAAAAAGGCTTCAGACAGGCGAGTGTACCATAGAAATGGGCTTTGTGTTCTCCGATCTGCTCACAAATTTGGAAAGAGTTTCAGACCATTGCTCAAATATAGCGGTCTGTCTTATACAGGAAAACGACGAAAGCTTTGACGTCCACGAGTATGTTCAGATGCTTAAAAATTCAGGCGAGGGCTTTGACGGACAGGTCAAGCGCTACAGCGAGAAATACGCTCTGCCTGCTAAAGAGTTTTAACGAAAAGGGGTAAGATCTATGGCACTTATATATTGTGTAGAAGACGATGACGGAATAAGAGAGCTTATATCCTGCGCACTTAAATCAGGCGGATATGAGGTGAAAGCATTTCCAAAAGCAAAACCGTTTTATGAAGAGATAAGAAACAAAGAGCCTTCGCTGGTGCTTCTTGACATAATGCTTCCTGACGAGGACGGCTATTCCATACTTTCAAAGCTCAAAAAAGACAGCCACACTCAGGACGTTCCTGTTATAATGCTTACTGCAAAATCAAGCGAGCTTGATAAGGTGTCAGGTCTTGAAATGGGCGCAGACGACTATATAACAAAGCCGTTCGGCGTAATGGAACTGCTTTCAAGAATAAAAGCTGTTTTAAGACGTGCAGGCAAGCAGAACGCCGAGGCTGACGTAATAGAAGAACAGGGCGTATCCCTTGACGCTTCAAGACGTATCTGTACATATAACGGTCAGGAGGTCGTTTTGACCTATAAGGAATTTGAGCTTTTGATGTATCTTATGCGCCATAAGTCCATAGCCGTGAGCCGTGATAAGCTTATGGAAATGGTCTGGGGCTATGAGTTTGCAGGGGAAACAAGAACTGTTGATATGCACATAAAAACCCTCAGACAAAAGCTTGAAGCCGCAGGCTGTACGGATCTTATCAAAACAGTCCGTGGCATAGGCTACAAAATATAAAAATTTTCAGATAAGGAGGAACAGCATATGCAGAAAAAACTCTATAAAGTCATGACGATACTTGTTTCATGTACAGTGCTGTTTTTCCTTTTAGTAGCAGGCTCTCTTGGATATTCTACCTATCAGCGTTTCACTAAAAATGAGCTTAAATCCGCTGCAAAGCTCGTTGCCGCAGGAAACAATAAACCCTCAGAAATGGCTGATATTTTGGAAAGATCAGTAGAATATGATGTCCGTGTCACCTTTATCGACGCACAGGGCAATGTAAAATATGACTCTGAAGCAGATCCCGCCAAAATGGAAAACCACTCCGACCGTGAAGAGTTCAAAGAGGCTATGGCAAATGGCGAGGGCGAATCCACAAGATTTTCCAAAACCCTTGGATATACTACATATTATTATGCCATAAAATATGACGGCGGTGTGCTGAGATTTTCTACAGATAAGGAAAACCTTGCAGGGGTGTTCCTTGCAGTGATACCAATGCTGGTGGTGTTCGCAGGAGGAATAATCTTTATCACCACCATAATCTCCATAAAGCTTTCAGAAAGCATGATAAAGCCGATAAATTCCCTTGTAAAACAGCTTGATCTGAGGAACGAGAATATCGGTCAGTTTGAAACGCCTTATGAAGAACTTGAACCTATCATAAAAAATGCGGACGTTCTTATGGGACGAATACATAAGAACATGAATAAAATAAAGGCAGAGAGAGAAAAAATATCACTTATCACTGAAAATATGGTTGAGGGCATGATACTTCTTGACGAGGACATGACAGTGCTTTCGGTAAATAAGAGCGCCTTGAAAATTCTCGGCAACAGCTTTGACCCTACTGAGCATACCAAGATAGACCATATGACAAACGATCAGCAGATAATAGGTCTGCTTGAAGAAGCCAAGGAAAGCGGTGCAGCAAAAGGTATCATCACAGAAAAAAGCCGTTTTTACCGTACCTTTGCAAATAAGGTCTACAGCGAGAATACCCTTGATTTTGGTATCATAATCTTCTTTGTTGACGTAACAGAGGAGATACAAAGTGAGCAGATACGCCGTGACTTCTCGGCCAACGTATCTCACGAGCTTAAAACTCCGCTTACCACCATAAAAGGCTTTGGCGAGCTTCTTGAAAACGGCATTTTCACCAAGGAAGAGGACGTGAAGAAATACGGCGGTATGATATATCGTGAAAGCGAAAGACTTTTGTATCTTATAAACGATATTATCAGGCTTTCCCAGATAGAGGAGCAGGAACACGTTTTAAACGATAAGATAGACCTGCTGAAAACCGCCCATGACGTAGAGGAGATACTCCGTCACAAGGCAGATAATAGAGAGGTCACAATGACCATTGAGGGCGAACCTGTTCAGATATACGGCAATCAGAGCTATATCACAGAACTGTTTTTGAATCTCATGGACAACGCCATAAAGTACAATCATGAGGGCGGAAGCCTGAAAGTAACGGTCGGCATAGAGGACGGCAAAGCTTTTGCAGTGTTCAGCGACACAGGCATAGGTATATCCGACGAACATCAAAGCCGAATCTTTGAACGTTTTTACCGAGTTGATAAAAGCCGTTCCAAGAAGATAGGCGGCACAGGCTTAGGGCTTTCTATAGTAAAGCATATAGTCGCATATCACAGCGGTGAGATATCCCTTGAAAGCGAGCTTGAAAAGGGAACTACCATAACAGTGAAGCTGCCTTTCAACGAGCCTGAAACACAGCAGGCTGAGGAAACAGCGGTAACAGAATAATAACCACGCCGTTCTGACGAGAAGTCGGAACGGCGTTTTTGTGCAGGTACATGGTATACAAATGTGTGATAAAGCATGGTCAAAAAATCATCGCCGCAGGCGATACCATAATTCCTCATTCCTCATTTACCTCCCCCTGTTGCATTTTCTCCCCAAGTGTGCTATAATGACCTCAACAGACTTTATCTTATGGAGGTAACAAAATGTCAGAAGAAAACAAAAACGTTCAGGAAACCAAGGACGATAAAAAGGAAGGCAACGTCCTTGCAGGCTTCGTTCTCTACACAGACGCTAACATGGATTGGCTCAGATTTAAAAAGTTTCTGAAAGACGATTGGAACATCGTTCCGCAGGACGATGTAAAAGACAACGCTATGGTATTCAAGGTTGGCGATATGGTGGTCGCTTGCTCACTTATGCCTAACCCAGTTCCTAACAAGGAAGCTGAAAATGCGGCAAAGTATAATATTCTCTGGAAAGAGGGCGCAAACGAGGTCGCTAAGCATCAGGCGCACGTTATGCTCGCTGTAATGAATAAAACAAGCGCTGTTGAGCAGGCTATCCTCTTCGCAAAGGTGGCAAGCTCTCTGCTCAAGCTCGATAACGCTATCGGTATCTATAAAGACCCGACAGTTTATGAGAAGAATTTCTATGTGAACTTTGCCGAAACTATCAAAGACGGCGAGTATCCGATGCCTATTCTTATCTACACAGGTATGTATCTTGCTAAAACAGGTCTTTGCGCTTTCACATCAGGTATGAGATTTTTCGGATATGAGGAAATGGAGATAGTTGACTCTCCAAAACAGCCTAACGACCTGCTTGGATTTTTGCTTTCTATCTCCGAGTATGTGCTTTCTGAGGGCGTTGAGCTTAAAGACGGTGAAACTATCGGCTTCTCTGAGGAGCAAAAGCTCCCTATCACTCTGTCAGACGGCGTGAGCGTTCCGGGCAAGACCCTGAAAATAAAGTATTAAACAGCGTAAATGCGTGACTTTCTGTAGGGGCGGACATTGTTTGCCCGTTATCGGTCACTTGCACATGATTTTTAGATATTTCTAAGCCGTACAATTTGTGCGGCTTTTTTTGTGCATAACCGAAAAACTTTCCGCAGACCTCTGTTTTAATTGACTTTTAGAGTGTTCAGTGATATACTTAAATGTGTATCGCCTTTTGTCGGAATAAGCCGACAATGGCTGTTTTATCAATTTTTGTTAGGAGTTTTGTTGTGGTATTTGCAGATCTATTTTTCTTGTATTTTTTCCTGCCTGTGTGCCTGATATGCTATTTTATCACACGCAGTACAGCCATAAGAAATGCAGTGCTGGTGGTGTTTTCACTTATCTTTTATGCATGGGGCGAGCCTGTCTGGGTGAGTATCCTTATAGTTTCCTCCCTTGTGGACTACATAAATGGTCGGGTGATAGAAAAACACCCCGAAGGCTGGCAGGCAAAAGCAGCGCTTGCATGGTCGCTTGTCTTTAACCTTGGAGTGCTGTTCGGTTTCAAGTATACGGCGTTCTTTGTGGAAAATCTCAACAATTGGTTCGGTCTAGGCATACCGGTGCCTAATATCGTTTTGCCTATCGGTATCTCTTTCTATACGTTCCAGACTATTTCCTATACCGTCGATTGCTATTGGGGCAAGGTCAAGCCGCAGAAAAACTTCGGCAGATTTCTTTTGTATGTATCCATGTTCCCACAGCTTGTTGCAGGACCTATCGTAAGATACTCCGTTATCGGCGAGGAGATAAACGAAAGAAAGACCACCGCCAAGGATATTTCCGACGGCTTTTCAAGAATAATCCTCGGACTTGGCAAAAAGGTCATTATCGCAAATAATCTCAGCACCATTGTAACAGCCCTTTTCGGCTCTGCTTCAAACGGCTATGAAAATATAAAGACCCTCTCTGTGGCAGGCACATGGCTTGGCGCAATTCTTGTGGGTCTGTGGTATTATTTTGACTTCTCAGGCTATTCAGATATAGCTATCGGTCTTGGCAGGATATTCGGCTTCCACTTTGATGAGAACTTTAAATATCCTTTTATCTGCAAAACTATCTCAGAGTTCTGGCAGAGGTGGCATATCTCCCTTAGCTCATTTTTCAGAGATTATGTGCTTTATCTCCCTATCTTCGGCAAAAGAAGAAAATACGGAGGACTTTTCCTTGTATGGTTCTGCACAGGACTTTGGCACGGTGCAAGCTGGAACTTTGTTTTCTGGGGACTTTACTATGGAATGTTCATATTCTTTGAAATGCTCATAGGCAAAAAGCGCATGAAGAAAATGCCTGTACCCCTTGCACATATCTATACAAAGCTTGTTATTTTCATAGGCTTTGGAATATTCTATTTTGAGAACCTTGGCTCGCTGGGTACGTTCTTCAAGGCACTTGTTGGAGCAAATGGAAACAAGCTGACCGACACAGTTACACAGCACCTTTTCATGAACAATATCTGGCTTTTTGCAGCGGCAGTGCTTTTCACAATGCCTGTTATACCAAAGATCAAAGAAAAGGCGCTCTCTGCAAAGGGTACAGCCTATTTTATGCAGTCAGCAGGTATCCTATGCAATGCGGCGATACTTGTTCTCTCAAGCGTTCTGCTTGTGAACACAACAAACAATCCGTTCTTGTATTTCAGATTTTAGGCAGGTGAAAGAGTATGGCAAATAATAAAGATTTTGAAAAGGACTTCAAACTGCCTGATACAAAGGCTCTTTCAGAAGCCTATACAGAGTATCTTGACAGCGTTACTTTCGGTGGAAAGCCTATAGGCGAGGAAAAGAAAAAGCCTGAAGCTGTCAGCATGGCAAAAGTTGACGAAACGGAGAAAAGCTCCACTGTCCATGACGAGATAGTAGAAAAGATAGTCAGAAAAAATAAGGCTCTCAGCCACAGCATTTGGACGGACGAGCCTGTTTTAAAGCCTAAGAAAAGTGTATGGCTAAATACTGATGATGATAATGAAGAAGCATTGAAAAAAGTTGAGAAAAAAGCTGAAAAAGTTGAAAATTCTCAGTCTGTACAAAAAGCTCAGGAGAAAAATGCTGAGGAAAAGGCTTCTGATAATGAGGTCATTATCCCATTTTCCAAAGAGAAAAATCACATAAACGGCACTAAAAAAGAGATCTCTGTGGCAGTTTCAGCAGACGGAACTGTGAAAAAGCTGCCGAATAAGAAGAATTTCGTGCTGAAGATCCCTGACAGCTATTATAGGGAATATGACGCAGCGGCACAGGATAAAGGCCCTGTTATCGCAGGAAAAAGGGTCGAGATAATCGACAAGAGAAGCCCTGAGAAAAAGCCTGAGAATGCTCAGAAGCCCAGCAGGGTAGAGGCGACAATAAATGTCAGAGTGCCTGTTCAGAAAGAGGAGAAGCCTGTCAGGGAAGCTGAAAAAAAGGCTGAGCCGAAACCTGATCCTGTGGAAAAAGAAGAAAGCGACGCTAAGGCAGAGGAAGCTTACAGAAAAGGCATCGAAAAGGCAAAAAAACGTCGTGAGGAACGTGAAAAGGCTAAGAAAAACAATATTCACGAGCTAGAGTTTAATGTTATAAATTCTGTTGTTTGCCTGCTTATTGTTTTCGGCGTATTTGCGGCACTGCTTGTGATGAAGCGTGAAAGCGGTTTTATACAGTCAGAAAACAGAAACCTTGCGACTTTTCCGAAATTTTCGCTGTCATCATATTTTGACGGTGACTTCACAAGCGGGATAACCGAATATTTTACCGACACTGTTCCAAACAGAGAAAAGCTTAAATCTTTCTGCTCTGATTTCACGAATATGCTTGGAATAAAGCTCAACGATACTGTTATAACGGGCGATTTCAAAACGGTGGAAAAAGAAGAGTTGGATCAGGATAAGATCGCAAAAACAACAACTGTAACGGCTTTTACAGGTTCGAGGACCACCACCACTGCGGATACAAAGACCACCGACACAAGCACAACTACGAAAAAATCAACGGAAAGCGAAAAGGTAGTTGACGTGCCTGACAATCTTGACGACGGTCAGTGGGAGGGTGATGTTATAGTATCCGGCAAGGGCAAAAACGTCCGTGCAATGGGTGCATACTATGGCACGTTCGAGAACGGCGACAAGTATGCGAACACCATAAACAAATGGAAGGCTGACCTTGGGGACAGCGTGAACGTATACAATATGTCTATCCCGACTTCGGCGGCTTATTATATGCCGAACAATCTCAAGGACGCTGTTTCAGATCAGAAAGACAATATCGACAACATTGCCGCAGGTCTTAACGGAATAATCAACACCGATGTTTATGACGCTCTGGCTGAGCATACAAAGGAATATATCTACTCAAGAACGGATCATCATTGGCAGCCTTTGGGAGCATATTATGCGGCGCAGGTTTTTGCCGATCAGTCGGGAATAGATTTTCCAGACCTTGATACCTACGATAAATGGGAGATAGACGGCTTTGTGGGAACGATGTATGCTTACAGCAATTACAACAGCGAGTTGAAAAAATATCCTGACAAGTTCATTTACTATAAGCCTGACAATAATGATGATCTGACGGTAAAGTATTATGATACGGAGTTTAAAAACCCTGTGGAGTCTACGCTGTTTTTTGACTATGCAGAGGGCGTGAACTGCTATTCTGCGATACTCAACGTGGATCAGGAGATAGCTGAGATAGACACGGGCGTGGACAATGGCAGAGTGCTTGTGGTGTTCAAAGACAGCTTTGGAAATGCTCTGATACCATTTTTCACCCATGGCTTCTCAAAAATCTATGTTTGTGATTTCAGATATTTTGATATAAACGCTATTGATTTTTGTAAAGAAGTGGGCTGCACAGACCTGCTGTTTGCAATATCGTTGACGAGCTGTTCAACGCCTAGTAAGGTGGATTGTTTGAATAATATTAGGATACAGTAGGAGCTAAGTGAGGAATTAGGAATGAGGAATGAGGAATGAGCAAAGCTGCCCCCAAGCACCGAGCGAAGCGAGAGATAAAGCGCACGCTCAAGCCCGGCGCTAGAGGGCTTGTGGGGTCTAGGGGCAAAGCCCCTAGCGGAGTATGAGGCAGAGCCTCATTCGGCGCAAGCCGACAAGGTGCAGATTTAATGAAAAATAGCATATAGAAGTCAAATATCAGATAAAAGTGATATCGGAGAATTAAATCTGCACCGCTTTTCTATCCCATAGCAAAACGTAGATACGCAAAGAGCGGAGCGATTTTGCGGCAAGATAAACTATCCCGAATAACTGTAGGGGCGAACAGCGTTCGCCTGTGTTCTGAAATTATGCAATTTCAGCATTGTAGGGGCTGGCGCCCTCGACAGCCCGCTCGAAGGAGTTATCAAGAGCTCATGTAGAAAACATTATGTGGATAACACAAATGAGATTGCAGACGAAATGTCGGAGGGTCGGGACGTCGGGGGCGCCGTCCCCTACAAGCGTGATAGGATAGTTTTTTGTTCTGCCCTACAATGGTTGTAATCGTGGACTTGTTTCTTCGACGGGCGAACGCTGTTCGCCCCTACAGATTTGTAAAAAAATAGCGGCCAATATTCAATTTTCAAGTTACATTCGGGGTGTGTCACCGAGTATAATGTCCTAGGTTTTGCATACACAAAATAACAAATGCACACCCACGCTTTGACACAAGTACTCTACAGCCTGTTCCAGAAACTCACCTCGGTTTCACTAAGTCGCAGGGCTTGTACGTGCCCGCAAGTATCAAAACGCTTTCTACCTATCCTGAAAATCATCACTTTTGTTGCATAAAAAATGCAACAATTGCAGAAATGTTGCCAAATTAAAATATAAATCATTTGTTTGCACGAATTTGTGGGGAGAATTTTGTGCAGGGTGATGATAAAATGTGAGTTATCAGAAAATAAAAAATAGATGCTTTTGGCATAGGGGGTATGCTTATGAAGAAATTTTTGGCTATAACGGCTCATGTTATCAGTGGTCTGGGAAATGACCTTTTGGGCTGGGTGGTAATCATTAGCTTTGAGCTGACAGGCAGTGAGGGGAAGTTTCAGGACGATGTTTTTCATTGGATAATTTTTGCTTGTGGTTTGATACATATTGCGGTGAGCGTGCTGTACAGTTTGTTGGTTTGGAAAAAGGGTACGGCGAATGGTCATGCTCTGTCGGGAAAAATTCTTGCAGTTTATGATATCATTATGACGCTGGTGCCTTATATGTATTGGTTTGTGGTTTGTGTGCTGTAGGTTTGGGTAAGGTGAAGCTAACGGACGAGGTTTGCCGTATGGCTTTGGATAATATGAGATAGGCTGGAGGTTGAGCGTTATGAAAAAATTTAGGACGGTGGCGGCTGTTGTTATCATGTTTTTTGCGGCTATGGCTGGCTATTTTGTTGGGGCAGCATTGCAGGAGGAAATGGGCGGTGCGATACTGTTTGCGGTGATAGCCGGGTTTGCTTGCGTTATTTACAATATGGATAATCGGGAATAGAGTTGGCGTTGTTTAACGGATAGAAAGGTGAAAATATGGAAAATACGCTTAGTGTGAAGATGATATTTCACTTTTATCACAGTGTGGTAAAGGCGGAGCTTAAAAGGAGAGGCTTTCCTAAAGAGGTTGCTAAGAAGATAGAGGAAGAACATGGGAAGATAGTTGCGAGGGCTAAGGATATTGGTAAGTCAAAGCTTTTGAGTTCGTACATTATGGCGAGCTATTACATTGCCATGAACAGGAGCACAGGGAAGTCTGCGCAGGAGAATTTTGAAATATTCCGTGACGGGCTTTGCGCTTCAAAGCTTTTTCACAAGGTCATGGGTGATGTGGACAGCTATCTTGACCCTAAAAAGATGCCAGGGCGTTTGAAATGGTCGGAAGACAGTCACAAGAGGTTATATGAAAACGATTGGGTGGTGGATATTCTGCCGGGCAATGGTGAATATGACCTTGGGTATGATTATCACGAATGTGGGGCGTGCAAGCTTTGCAAGGACGAGGGGTGTCCTGAGCTGGCGGCTTACATATGCAGAATGGATTTTGTGCTGGCGGACATGATGAACATGAAACTCGTTAGGACGGGGACTATTGCTGAGGGTGCATCATACTGCGATTTTAGGTACAGCAGGAAGAAGTGACAGGCTCATAGGGGCTGAGAGTTATTTAAGAGAAGGTAAAAAAGAATGAAAGAGTTGGAGTATCCATTTGACAATGGGTTTATAATGAAAAAGAAAAGGTCGCTGAAAAGGCAGCTTTTGGGCGACGGAGCGGTGCGGCTGAAAAAGAGGGTGGCTGTGCTGGGCGGCTCGACTACGGACGATATCGTGTCGGTATTGGAGCTGTTTTTGCTTGACATGGGCTTTGAATGTGAGTTCTATCAATCGGAATACGGACAGTTCTGGCAGGACGCTGTGTTCTCAAACGAGGAGCTTGACCGCTTTAAACCTGATATCGTTTATATACACACGAGCCTTAGAAACCTCAGCTTTTCACCTACCCCCAGGTCGGGTGAAGAGGAGATAGAGCAGGGGTTGAACGCTGAGCTTGACAGGTTTTCTCAGGCTTGGGACGGAGTGAAAGAGCATTTCGGCTGTCCTGTGATACAGAACAATTTTGAGCTTCCGTTTTTCCGCCTTATGGGAAACATGGATGCTTCCGACAGGCGTGGAAAGGTGAACTTCGTCACAAGGCTCAATTCGGCTTTGTATGACAGGATAGCCCAGAGGCCCGAGGTTTATCTCAATGATATAAACTGGCTGTCAGCGGCATATGGGCTTGAAAAGTGGAGCGAGCCGAAATATTGGTATCTCTACAAATATGCGCTAAATATCGAGGCTATACCTGAACTGGCTTTTCAGGTGGCAAATATTATAAAGGCTATCTTTGGCAAGAACAAAAAGGCGCTGGCTCTTGACCTTGACAACACTCTTTGGGGCGGCATCGTTGGTGACGACGGTGTGGAAAATCTCGAGATAGGCAAGGAAACGGCTGAGGCAATGGCTTATTTTGAGTTTCAGCAGTATGTTAAGGCGCACAAGGACCTGGGCGTGCTTTTGACGGTATGCTCCAAAAATGAGGAAGAGAACGCTTTGGCTGGGCTTTCCCACCCTGAGGGCGTGCTAAGGCCTGATGATTTTGTGGCGATAAAAGCCAACTGGCTGCCAAAGGACAAAAACATCGTTGACACGGCGGAGGAGCTTAACATTCTTTCTGAGGCGTTTGTTTTTGTGGACGATAACCCTGCGGAGAGGGAGATAGTCAGGGGACAGCTTGGGGGAACGGCTGTGCCTGAGATAGGGGAGGTCACGGACTACATAAGAGTGCTTGACCGTTCGGGATATTTTGAAACTGTTACGCTGTCGGAGGACGATCTCAAACGCAATGATATGTACAGGGCGAACGCTCAGCGTGCAAAGGCGCAGAGCAGGTTTGCGGATTATCATGATTATCTTTTGAGTCTTGAAATGACGGCAGAGATAGGGGATTTTTCGCCTTTGTATCTGCAAAGGATAACTCAGCTCACCAACAAGAGCAATCAGTTCAATCTCACCACAAAGAGATACACTGCGGAGCAAATGGAGGCGGTCTATAACTCTGATGAATACATAAGGCTGTATGGAAAGCTTTATGACAAATTCGGTGACAACGGCGTTGTGGCGGTGACTATCGGAAAGACAGACAGCGAGGACAAGGGCAGGCTTGATATCGAGCTTTGGCTGATGTCATGCCGTGTGCTGAAAAGGGATATGGAGCTTGCTATGCTGGATAGTCTTGTGGAACAAGCAAAAAAACGTGGCATAAGGGAGATATACGGGCATTATTACCCTACGGCGAAAAATAAAATGGTGGCAGGGCTTTATGAAAGCTTCGGCTTTGAGAAGATATCTCAGGACGAAGAGGGCAACACGGCTTGGCGGCTTTTAGTTGAGGGGTATGAGGATAAAAATACTGTTATAAAGGTGAAGGAGGAGCATTATGCTTAGCAAGGACGAGATAATTGAAAGACTTGATGATGTTTTCAGAGATGTTTTTGATGACGATACTTTGGAGGTGGACGAGAACACCACGGCTGATGATATTGAGGATTGGGACTCTATCGAGCATATCACTCTTATCGGTGCGGTGGAAGACGAGTTCAAGATGAGGTTCAAAATGGGCGAAGTTTCGGGTATGAAAGATGTGGGCGAGATGATCGGCATTATTGAGCAGAGAGGCAAGTAACAGGCTGTTTGCGAAATATGCGTGAGAACGCTGTTCTTTTTCTGAATTTTGTGATTTATAGCGGCGGTATGGCTGAAAGGCTGTACTGCCGTAAACTTTTAATGTAAATTCATAGGTTATACTTGAAATATCTGCGAAAATGGTTTATACTATTGGTAATAAAACTATTTTACGGAGGATATTATGGAAGATAATTTTACCCTCTGTCAGGGCGTATCTGTGGGCGGAGCGGAAAAACTGAGGTCTTGCTGCCACATTCAGGGGGATAATATAAGGGGTGTGCTGAGTTGTGACATCATGGCGAAGGTCGCCTGCGGTGTGATAGAGAAGCTCGCTGAACCTATATTCTTCTTTCTGGAGCTTCCTGACAGCGAGAGAGATGGATACAAGACCTATTATCTTGATAACTGCACGAAAGAGGTCGCCCTTGCCATAATGAAGCGTTACGGCACTGTGCTTGTAAATGACGGAGTATCGAGATTTGGGTTTGGCTCGCACAAGAATGACGAGGAGATATATTTCACAGACTATCAGGAATTTCAGATATACTCACGCAATCCAAAGAAGCTTGAGAAGCTTTTTGACAGACTTGGGATAGACGTTGTGGGTGAAGATGAAGTTGTAACACTGTGGGACTTGATAAACGAGGACAACGCCGGTTGTATCTCATGCGTTGAGGCGGACGGCGAAACGGTTTTTGACATACCTGAAAATCTAAAGTCTGAGGGTATGTACGAAGCTGAATGAAAATACAGGAGGAATGTACATGAACATCTGGCACGATATTTCACCAAAGGTGATAACAAAGGAAAAATTCACGGCGGTAATAGAGATACCAAAAGGCTCAAAGGTAAAATACGAGCTTGACAAGACCACGGGCCTTCTGAGAATGGACAGGATACTTTACACATCGACCCACTATCCTGCAAACTATGGTTTTATCCCTAGGACGTATGCAGAGGACGGCGACCCGTTGGATGTACTTGTGCTTTGCTCGGAAACGCTTGCGCCTTTGTCTTTGGTTGACTGTTATCCTATAGGCGTTATCTCCATGCTTGACAATGGTGCGGCTGACGAGAAGATAATCTGCATTCCGCTCAATGATCCTACATACAACATATATAAGGACATTTCAGAGTTGCCTAAGCACATTTTTGATGAGATGTGTCATTTCTTCTCGGTATACAAGGCACTTGAACACAAGGACACTGTTGTCGATGATGTTAAGGATCGTGAACATGCTACTGAGATCGTGGCGCAGTGTATCGACAGATACATTGAGAATTTTTGCAAGTAAATAACTGAGGCTTGGCGG
>NZ_JAOQJZ010000008.1:68909-116053 GCF_025567495.1 Hominimerdicola aceti
TGAAAATTTACAAAATCGGATAGTGTAATAATTAAATTAGAAAACAAATTTCCTTGTTACCGAATTTTAACCTTTTTGCGACACTATATTCTACCGTTCATCACCCTTCTTGCTTTTTCTGTCACAGCGTCAGAAATAATTGTGCTTTTTTTCGCAAAACCTATTGACGTATACTATATGTTGTGTTACAATATCTTTATAAGGTCAATACGATGTGAATGTGTGTGAGTTTCGCGGAAATATCTGCTATCTTTATACAGGCGCAAATGTTTAAAGTACCACAAGATATTGTATGACGTAAAATTAATTAAAAGTTTACAAATTACAAGATGGTGACAAATTAAAAGGCGAAAGTTACAAAATCCCCCTAAAATCTCTCTTAAATTGACCAAGTGTCCAAGAAAAATCCCTTGCAAAAATTCACTTTGGGAAATATTACTGTTGCAATTTTCTATAATATAGTGTATAATTATTGTACGGTGGTTAAAAGTGCAAAAAAGTGGTGATGAGTGCTTCAAAAGTGGCATTTCATTGCTTAACTCGGTCAAGGGAGGTGAACGGCTTGCTGGCGTGCTTGCTTAAAGGAACTTACAATCAGACTATGGACGCTAAGGGAAGAATGACTTTTCCTACTAAGCTCAGAGAGCTTATCGGCGAGCGGTTCATTGTAACTAAAGGTATAGACGGCTGTCTGTTCGTTTATTCCCTTGAGGATTTCGAGAAAAGAGCCGAAAAGATCAGAAGTCTGCCTATGGCTAAGGCGAGAGCTTTACAGCGAAGTTTTATGGCGTGGGCATGCGAGGTCGAGCCTGACAAGCAGGGCAGGATACTTGTTCCGCAGTCACTGAGAGAGGTGGCAGGGCTTGAAAAAGAGATCGTTGTGGCCGGAGTATCTGACAGATGTGAGATATGGGATAAAAAGCGTTGGGACGATTTCAACAGCAGCATTGATGATAACGAGCTTATGGAAGCTCTGGAGGGGCTTGATTTTTAATGGAATTTAACCACATTCCCGTACTGCTTGATGAGTGCTTGGAGGGTCTGAACATTCGACCTGACGGCATTTACTGCGACGGCACTGCCGGAGGAGCAGGACATTCGAGAGAGATCGCTAAAAGGCTTGACGGCGAAAAGGGCGGCAGGCTTGTGGCTATAGACAGAGATCCCGAGGCGGTGAAAACTGCGACTGAGCGGTTGGCGGGCTATCCTGCGACTGTTGTGAGAGGGAATTACTCTGAGATAGACGAGATATTTGAAAGGCTCGGCATAAGCGGTGCTGACGGCATTCTTATGGATCTGGGTGTTTCTTCTTATCAGCTTGACAATGCGGAGAGAGGTTTTTCCTATCACAATGACGCGCCTCTTGACATGAGAATGTCAGGGGAGGGGCTTTCCGCCAAGGACGTTGTGAACGGATATGATTATCAGAGCCTTGCGAGGATAATTTTCGAGTACGGTGAAGAAAAGTTTTCAAGAAGCATTGCTTCTAAGATAGTAAAATACAGAGAACAAAAACCGATAGAGACAACTATGGAGCTTGCCGAGATAATAAAAAGCGCAGTTCCACAGAAGGCAAGGCGTGAGAAAAACCCTTGCAAAAAGACTTTTCAGGCTATCAGGATAGAGGTAAATAAGGAGCTTGAACATTTGAATATCGCTCTTGACAAGGCGTTCGATTGTCTTAACGTGGGCGGCAGGCTTTGCATAATCACTTTCCATTCGCTGGAGGACAGATTGGTAAAGCAGAGATTTCAGAGCTTCTGCAAGGGCTGTATATGTCCGCCTGATTTTCCCCAGTGCATATGCGGAAGAACGCCTAGGGGAAAGCTTGTGAACAGAAAGCCTATAGAGGCTGATGAAAAGGAGCTTGCGGAGAATAACAGAAGCCGCAGCGCTAAGCTCAGGGTGATCGAGAAGATCAAGGACTGAGTGAAATTTGTGTGAAATTGGGAATGTGTAAATAACGGGCTTGCCCGTGGATCGTGAGAGGTGTTTTACCGCAATGGCAAAGGTACATAACTTGGCATTTGATTACAGTGCCTATGACAACGCTCAGGAGGCGGAGGCTCAGAGAGCCATAAAATATAAGAAAAACCCTGCACTAAAGCAGAAAACCGTATCGGTAGTAGCTGTGATAGGCATTTGTCTGCTGGTGGCTGTTGTTCTTGGAACGATGATATACGGCAGAGTCGAAATATCAAGCCTATGTTCGGAGCAGACCAGACAGGAGGAACAGCTTGCTCAGCTTCAGGGAGAGAATGTAAGTTTACAGTCAGAGCTTGCTCAGAAGACCAATATGTCAAAGGTCGAGGAGTATGCTGAGAATGAGCTGGGACTTAAAAAGCTGGATAAATCTCAGATAGAGTATGTTACTGTGGAGTCAGACTCGGTGGCAAAGGTGGTAAAGGCCGAGGACGACAATGTGTTCGTTAAGATAAAACACTGGTTCAGCTCTGTTCTGGAATATATCGGGGCTTAGTGAATAAAATAATTATGGGGAAAGTTAGGGACAAGATATTTGTGCTTAGCTTTCTTGTTCTATTAATTTGTATGTGTGAAAATATGATATTTGCCGTATCATGCTAAATTATTGAAGATTTTGTATGTGCGGTGATGTCCTGAGAGGAGATATTTATGACCGACAGACCAAGTGCCAGAATGAAACAACGTCTGAATATTTGGCTGAGCCTGCCTGTGGCGGCGATACTTATATATACGGTTGCGACCATCTTTTCGGTGTCTATAAAGGACGGCAAGAAGTGGCAGTCCCTTGCAAACGCTCAGCAGCTTAAAAGCACGGCTGTTTCAGCGTCAAGAGGCACTATTTATGATTCAAACGGAACGGTGCTTTCTCAGAGCGCAACGGTCTATACTGTTTATGCAGACCCTCTTATGCTCAAAGAAAAGCTTGATGACAACGACAAGAAGATAGAGGAACTTAAAGGATATATAGCCAAAGAGGACGACGCGTCAAAGAAGGCTACATATCAGCAAAGACTTGACGCAACGAAATCAGGGGACGAATGTCTTGACGAGCTTGTGGAGTTTTTGGCACTCAATCTTGAGATAGACACTAACACTGTGAGAGAAAAACTCACTAAGACGGATACTCAGTACATCGTGCTGAAAAAAGAGGTGGAAAAGACCGTTTCCACGGCTATCGAGGATAAGCTCACGGAGCTTGGCATTGACGGCGTAAGGTGCGACCCTACCACAAGACGACTTTATCCACAGAACACTCTTGCTTCTGTTGTTCTTGGTCACACGGACTATGAGGGCAACGGCATATATGGTCTTGAAGCTTACTATGACGATTATCTCAGTGGCATTGACGGCAGGATAATCACGGCAAAGGCAAGCGACGGAACTGAGATACCATACAGATACAAGCAGAGCTATGACGCTCAGGACGGCGACGATCTTAATCTGAATATCGACGCCAACATTCAGTATATCCTTGAAAAAGAGCTTGCAAAGGCAGTTGAGGAAAATCAGCCTACTGACAGAGCCTGCGGTATCATAATGAATCCTAAGACAGGTCAGATATACGCAATGGCGACTTCTGATCCTTATGACCCTAACGAGCCTGCGGCTATCTCCGATGAAAAGACGGCGGCGGAGCTTGCGGGGCTTGATGAAGATTCAAACGATTACAAGCAGAAACAGCTTGACGCATGGTCGCTTCAGTGGAAGAACAAGGCGGTTTCAGAAACATACAATCCGGGTTCTGTATTCAAGGTCATAACAGGTGCTTCGGCTTTGGAAGAAAAGGCTATCACTCTTAATGATACTTTTGGCTGCGGCACTCAGATACAGGTGGAGGACACGACTTTCCACTGCTGGTCAACTACCGACCACGGTTCGCAGGATCTTGCCCAGGCAATGCTAAACTCATGTAACCCTGTATTCATTCAGATAGGCATGAAGCTTGGCTCTGAAAAGTTCTGTCAGTATTACAATGCGTTCGGTTTCAACGAGCTGACAGGTATCGACCTGCCTGCGGAATCAAATTCTATCAGTATGCCGCTTAGCAACATGGGCCCTGTTCAGCTTGCTTCATCTTCATTCGGTCAGACAAATAAGGTAACGCCGATACAGATGATAACAGCTTACTCGGCGGCTATAAACGGCGGTTATCTTGTTACACCGCAGGTAGTGAACAGTATAACTGATGAGAACGGCAACATTGTAAAGAAAATGGACACTGTTGTAAGACGTCAGGTCATTTCTGAGGACACCTCCGCTTCTATGAGAGAGATACTCGAGGGCGTTGTTGAAGGTCAGCCTGGCTCTAACTGCTATATAAAGGGATACAGGATAGGCGGTAAGTCGGGTACTTCACAGAAAATGGACGAGGACTCGACCGGTCAGACTTATGTTTCTTCATACTGTGCATTCGCTCCTGCTGACGATCCGGAGATAGTAATGCTCGTAATGGTAGACCACCCAACGGGCGAGAAATTCTACGGAAGCCAGGTGGCAGCACCTATATGCGTGAACGTGCTTTCAGACGTTCTGCCTTATGTGGGGATCTTCCCTGAGTATGACGAAAGCGAGCTTGCAGACTTGCAGGTATCAGTACCTAGCGTTCAGTATTATACTGTTGAGGAAGCCAAAAAGACACTTGAAGATCTTGGACTTGAGGTCAAGGTCAAGGGCGAGGGCGACACTGTTGTTAAGCAGACGCCTGTTGCCGCAAAGATAGAGCATGGCGGATCGGTTGTGCTTTACACAGAAGCAAACGCCAAGGAAGAAACTGTTACGGTGCCTGAACTTAAAGGACTTACAAAGGAGCAGGCAAGGGCTACGCTTGATATGTATGGTCTTAACTTGACGGCAGAAGGCTCAGGCTATGAGGAGGAGGGTGCAGTTGCACAGTCCGATCAGAGCGTGGGAGCAGGACAGAGCGTTCCAATGGGAACGGCTGTGTCGGTGACATTTGCAGTGACCTCGGTAGGCTCACAGTAAGAAACCATGATAAGGAATGATAATTATGAAACTATATGATATCATAAAGGACGTTGCGAAAACTTCTCTGCCTGATATGGAGATAAGCGACGTCACAAGCGACACAAGAAAGGCTGTCAAGGCAGGCTCGATGTTCGTGTGCATAAAAGGAAAGACCTTTGACGGACATGACGCTGCTAAGGACATGATAGAAAAGGGCTGTACAGTTGTAGTCTGCGAAAGAGATCTGGGGCTTGACTGTCAGATAATCGTGGAGAACACAAGAGAGGCTTTCCCTCTGCTGTGTGCGGCATTTTTCGGTCACCCTGAAAAGGAGCTTACTCTTATCGGTGTAACAGGCACTAACGGAAAAACGACTATCACAACTGTTATAAAGAAGGTGCTTTCTTCATTCGGCTGTAAGGTTGGTCTTATCGGCACTTGTCAGAACGAGATAGGCGACGACGTTTATCCTACTGCAAGAACGACTCCTGAGCCTTATGACCTTTATGAGCTTTTCAGAAAAATGGCTGATGAGAAGTGCGACTATGTTGTTATGGAAGCTTCCTCGCAGGGCTTGGAACAGAAAAGACTTTCAGGCTGTCATTATAAGGTAGGCGTTTTCACTAACCTGACGCAGGATCATCTTGACGTTCACGGTACGATGGAAAATTATTATCAGGCTAAGAAGATACTTTTCACTATATCTGACAACGCTATCATCAATATAGACGATGAATACGGCAGGAGATATCTCAAAGAGATAAGCTGTCCTGCGAAAACTTATTCATGCTGTACAAAGGCTGATTTCAGAGCAGAGGATATACTGCTTTCAGCAAGCGGTGTGAAGTATGTTTTCACTGACGGAAAGATAAAGCACAATGTTTCATTCAATATGCCCGGACTTTTCAACGTTTCAAACTCACTGGCTGTTATAGCCTGCTGTGAGACCCTTGGATTTGACGTTGACAAGACTATCAGAGCTTTGGGTACTATGCAGGGCGTAAGAGGAAGAGCGGAGATAGTTCCGACGGGCAGAGATTTCACTGTTATATGCGACTATGCTCACACTCCTGACGCACTTGTGAATGTGCTTTCGGCTATAAAGAACAGTGCAAGCGGAAAGGTAAAATGCCTTTTCGGCTGCGGCGGAAACAGAGACGCTTCAAAGAGAAGCCTTATGGCTGCGGCTGCGGCGGACAATGCTGATTTTCTTATCGTCACTTCCGACAACCCGAGAAATGAAGATCCGCAGGATATCATAAACGATGTTCTGGTAGGTCTGGAGGGCAAGACGACCCCTTACATAACTATCGTTGACAGACGTGAGGCTATCCACTGGGCTATACATCATGCGGAAAAGGACGATATAATCGTGCTTGCCGGCAAGGGTCATGAGGATTATCAGATACTTGCAGGTGGCGTGAAGATACATTTTGACGAGAGAGAAGTCGTTGCGGACGCTCTTAAAGAGCTTGAAGCTGAGGGCAGATAAGAGATAGAAAATAACATATTTGTTATGTGGTGGAGCAGCGCAATTTCTGCTTTGCAGAAATACGATGTCCAGTTTGCATCGTTTCGGCGATGAATGAAAATAGATATATATTTATAAGAAAAGGGAAAGGAGATACTGCCGAGAAATTGGCGGATAAGAATTAAAATGGAAAAATTAAGCTTACAGGAGATAATATCGGCGGTTCACGGAAGCTACGGCTATCCTGCTGACGTTGAAATTTCCGATATCTCCACCGATACGAGAACAATAAAGCCAGGCTCGCTTTTTATTGCACTAAAGGGTGAGAATTTTGATGGACACAACTTTGCCGCAAAGGCTATGGAGCTTGGTGCGGAGGCTGTTGTCACGGAAAGACCTGTGGAGGGTGCAAGATGTATGATCGTTGACTCCACTGCAAGGGCATTGCTCGACATTGCGGGATACTACAGGTCTAAATTCGATGTTAAGGTAGTTGGCGTAACAGGAAGCGTGGGAAAGACCACCACTAAGGATATGATAGCCCTTGTTGTGGCGCAGAAATACAAGACGCTGAAAACTCAGGGCAACCACAACAATGAGATAGGTATGCCGCAGACACTTTTCGGTCTTGACAGCAGCTATGAGGCGGCTGTTATCGAAATGGGTATGTCACATCAGGGCGAGATATCGAGAATGTCAATGTCATGTCAGCCTGACGTGGCTGTTATAACTAACATTGGCATTTCACATATTGAAAATCTCGGCACGCAGGAAAACATTCTCAAGGCGAAGCTTGAGATACTTGACGGTGCGGCTTATGACGCTCCGCTGATACTTTGCCGTGATGATAAATTGCTTGCAGGGGTGCAGTTACATTCTGACAGAAAGGTTTATTACTATTCTGTATCAAAGAAGGACTGCGATGTTTATGCAAGCGGTGTTAAGACTGTTGACAACAGCATAACATTTACTATAAACTATGAGGGCGGAAAGATAGCCGCCCAGATAAACTGCTTGGGCGAGCATAATGTAAAGAACGCTCTTGCGGCGTTCTGCGTGGGTCTTGCGCTGGATATACCGCCTGAGGATATCGTAAAGGGTATTGCTCAGTTCAAACCGGAGGGTTTAAGACAGAATGTTACCGTCATTGACGGAGTTACATATATAGTTGACTGCTACAATGCTGCGCCTGACTCAATGAAAGCGAGCCTTTCGGTGCTTTCACAGGCACAGGCGGAGGGCAAGCGCATTTGCGTGCTTGGAGATATGCTGGAGCTTGGCAAGAACTCAAAGACCTATCACAGAAATGTGGGAGAGTATGTTGCGGCTTCAAAGGCTGACCTGCTTTACTGCTTTGGCGAGGACTCAAAGTGCTATATAGAGGGTGCTGAGAAAAAGGGCTTTGCAAAGGAAAATTGCAGGCACTTTGAAAGCAGAGATGACCTTGCGGCCGCTTTGAAGGAGATAGTTTCAAAGGGCGACGCTGTGCTTTTCAAGGGAAGCAGAGGAATGAAGCTTGAAGAAGTGTTCAATGCACTGACAAAATGAGTTGGAGCGTGCAGGCGGTGATACTGGGGTGTGAAATGGTGCTGGGATATGTTCTCGGCAGAGTGTTCATACCATATTTCCGCAGGATAAAAACAGGCAAATTCGATTTTTATATAGGCGACAGGTTCGCAAAGGACGGCTCTGAGCCGAAATTCGGCGGAGTTGTCATAATGCTCTGCGTTATATTCGGCATTGTTACGGGAGTTATATTTTATGACTCGCAGGCGGTGCTGAGTTTTGAGAACGGAGAGTTTTCAAGGCGTGTGTTTATCGCTCTGGGCGGAGTTTTGATGCTCACGGCTATCGGGCTTTCGGAGGACTATGTTAAGGAGAAAAAGCTTGGCATAGGCATGAAGCCTCTTTACAAGATATGTATGGAGTATCTTATATGTCTTGGTGTATGCGTGGGACTTAGATACTGCGGAGGAGTGCAGACGGCTGTGCTTATGCCTTTTCACTTGGGCTATGTGCAGTTCGGCAGGCTTTTTTATCCGCTTTTTCCGCTGTTTATGACAGTGGGGATAAACATGGTGAAGATACACGATTGCGCAGGCGGTAAGACCGACACGGGTACTGACGGGCTGTGTGCTGTAACGGCTTTGATATTTTCGGCAGGGCTGTCAAGCGGTCTTGCGGCAGGGGCAGGCTCTGACGCCGCTCAGCTTTTTGCTGTTTGCACAATGGGTGCGGCAGGAGGTTTTCTCTTTTGGGGGTGCAGTCCTGCGAAGCTTTATTTGGGCGAGTCGGGTGCGCTGGCGCTTGGTGGTCTTATGACTATGGCGGTGCTGCTTTCGGGAGAATATTTCGTTTTCCTACTGGCAGGTGCGGCGGTGGTCGTTGACGGAGCTTGTGGGCTTTTGCAGTATATAGTTTTTAAGATAAGAAAAAAGCTGCTTATGAAAGGTTACACGCTTCATGAGCATTTGCAGAAAAAGGGTCATGGGGATCACTCCGTGATCGGGATATTCGCTGTGATGTCTGTGGCAGGGGCTGCGGCGGCGATAGCGTTTTTGATATATTCGGGAAAGTTTTTCATATAGAGATTTTGTTGGGAGGTTGTTTGTTTGGCTATAAGAGGTCCTAGACGTGAACGTGACGGAAGCATAGTGTATAATAGTCACGTTCCTCTTAAACAACCTGTGGCACAGGCAAAAAGAAAACATAGATTCAGATTTATACTTACGGAGATAGACAAGCCGTTTTTCATTCTTGTAATGGTGTTGCTTGTATTCGGACTTCTGATGATGTTTTCTGCAAGCTATGCGTGGGGTCTGAGTGAATATAACGATGGATATTATTATTTGGTGAGCCAGCTCAAGTCTGCCGGACTTGGTCTTCTTCTGATGTTTGCCACGAGCTATCTTGATTATCACTTCTTTCAGAACACAAAGATAGCATATATTGCGTTTATCGCCACCTATCTTCTTACGTTTTATACAGCTTTTTTCGGAATAGACGTTGCCGGTGCAAGGCGTTGGATACAAATAGGTCCGATCAGCTTTCAACCGTCGGAGCTTCTGAAGGTAACGTTCATTATTATTTTCGCATACATAATGTCGGTGAATTATCCTAAGTTCAAGGACTGGAAATTCTGCGTTATACCGTTTACTGTGATAATGGGTGCGGTGGCACTGGTGCTTGTTTTGCAAAGGCATATGTCGGCGGTAATGCTGGTGGGTATCATAGGCGTGTCTATGATGTTCATAAGCGGTATGCCGAAAAAAACCTTCTGGAAATTTATCGGTGTGTGTGCTGTTTTCGGGGTGCTGCTGCTGATATATAAAATGGCGTCAGGCTCAGGCTTTTCTTATATTTCAGATCGTATACAGAGCTGGAAAAATCCTGAATCTGACCCTAGCGGAAAGACCTTCCAGACCTATGAATCTCTATTGTCTATAGGCTCGGGCGGCTGGTTCGGTCTTGGATTTGGAGAGTCAAGGCAAAAATACTATCTGCCTGAGTCGCAAAACGACTTCGTTTTCGCTATTATCTGCGAGGAGCTTGGCTTTGTGGGTGCAATGGTAGTGGTACTGCTGTTTGTGCTTTTTATAATCGAGGGCTTCATGATCGCTTCAAGAAGCAAGGATCGTTTTGGTATGCTTCTTGCGGCTGGTATAACAATACAGATAGGCTCGCAGGCACTTTTCAACATTATGGTAGCCTGCAACGCTTTCCCTAACACGGGTATTTCACTGCCGTTTTTCAGCTACGGCGGTACTGCACTGATGATACAGCTTGCAGAAATGGGTATCATGCTCAACGTTTCACGTCAGTGCATCAAAAAAAAGTAAAGAGGTATTAGTTCTATGCTCAGAGTTTTACTTGCAGGCGGAGGTACGGCAGGTCATGTAAATCCTGCTCTTGCCATTGCGGAGATCATAAAAAAACATTATCCTGACGCTGAGATAAGCTTTGCGGGAAATCCTGAAAAGCTTGAGGCTAGGCTCGTGCCTGCGGCAGGATATAAGTTCTATCCTATAAAGATAGAGGGCTTTCAGAGAAAGCCTAACTGGGTAAATCTCAAAAGAAATATCCATGCGGCAGGGTGTCTTGCAAAGTCAGGAAGCACTGCAAAGAAGATAATAAAGGAAGCAAAGCCTGATCTTGTTATAGGAACCGGAGGATATGTTTCAGGACCTATAGTTAGAAAAGCCGCTAAAATGGGCATAAAGACGGCTATTCACGAGCAGAACGCTTTTCCGGGCGTGACAAACAAGATACTTGCAAAGTCTGCAGACGTTGTTATGCTCACTGTGAAAGAGGCAGAAAAGTATATGCCCGAAAATGCCAAGACGGTGGTGACAGGTCTGCCTGTAAGGGGAGCTTTCAACACCATGTCAAAGTCGGAGGCTAAAAAACAGCTTGGCTTTGATGAAAATGAAATATGTGTGCTTTCAACAGGCGGAAGTCTGGGTGCGAGAGTGCTTAATGAGAATATCGCAAAGCTTTTGAAATGGTATCAGGACAATGGTGTTAAGGTGTGTCATATACATTCCTACGGCACTTATCAGGGCTATAAGGACTATCCTGAAAAGCTCAGGGCTATGGGTATAGATATCAACAACAGCAGACGTATCATAAAGGATTATATCAATATGCCTGTGGCAATGGCTGCGGCTGACCTTGTTATATCAAGGTGCGGAGCAGCTTCGCTGGCGGAGCTTGAAGCAATGGGCAGAGCTTCTGTGCTTATCCCGTCGCCTATGGTGGCTGAAAATCATCAGTATTATAACGGCATGGTATTGCAAAACGCAGGAGCAGGCTTTGTTATCGAAGAAAAAGACTTGACGGAAAAGCTTTTCATTGATACTGTAAAGGGGCTTATAGAAGACCCTGAGAAGCTCAGACAGTGCTCGGAAAACGCTGCAAAGCTTCATGTTGCCGATACTGAGGACAGGATATTCAAGGCTTTAGAGCCACTTATTAAGGGATAAGGAACGTAAAATTTAAGGGGATAAAATAATGGATAAGAATTACAGACAGTATAACAAGAGGGCTTCAATGGACAGCATTGAAGTGCCTGATGTTGACAAGATAAAAAAGCTGTCAGATAAAAAGTTCAAGGGCAGCGGAGTGAACCGCACCGCCGACGAGATTTTTGACGGAGAAAAGTTTAACAAGGCAGGGGAGTTCGACCGTGCCACAAAGACTTACGATGACCCTACCAAGCACAAGGAAGAGGACGACAAAGAGGACGATTTCCTTGAGGACGCTGCGGCTATGCCTGCGCAGGCGGCGAAAGGTCTTAGCAAGGGAGTAAAGGTGGGAGATTCATATGTAAAGCGTAGCAAGATAATAAAGACAGTTGTGGCTGTTATTATCGTGCTTGTGCTTATGGTGTTCTTCTTCCCGCCGCTGTTTTTCAACGACGCAGACAAGAGCGTGGTTAGATATGATGACAACGTGTTCAAAACAATGGGTATGACGGATTTTAAAACATATGCGCTGTCAAATTATTCTGTATACAACGAAGAAGCTTTTGGTTCTGAGTTGAGTTCAAGCTACCGTTTTGCAGATATAGTGTTCAATATCAAAAACCCGTCTCCTTTTGAGATAAAGATACCGCAGTATGAGATCAGCCATGTTTCTTCTGAATATGACAACGCGGTATGCTATGCGACCAGCGTTACAACAAACAGCGACGGCGAGGTCATAGGCGACACTGTTCCTCCGTTTTCCAGCAAGGAGGTCACTGTAAGGATACTTGTGAATATTACTGATATGGACGATAGTACGTTTGACGATTGCGTTACTGGCATGATACTTTCAACTAAGGATATGAAAAAGAAGATAGGCAAGGACTCCTATCTGCCTTGTTTGCCTGCTTTTATGCCTGTTTCAAACGCTACAGAGATATATATCAACAAATAGCTTTAACCTATATGGGCGGTCCTGCATAAGATAAGTCAAAACCTTAAAAGGAGCGACGCTTATGCAACGGCTTATCATTCAGGGAGGAAGCAGGCTGAACGGAGAGATAACCGTTCAGGGAGCAAAAAACGCAGCTCTGCCGCTGCTGGCAGGGTGTGTTCTTATAAACGGAGAGATCAGGCTACATAACTGTCCTGCACTTTCGGACGTATTTGCGGCTTGTCGCATTCTGTCGGTGCTTGGGGCAAGGTGCAGCCGTGAGGACGGCTGTGTTACTGTGGACGCAAGGGGCGCTGTAAAGACCTTTGTGCCAGATGAGCTTATGAGAGAGATGCGTTCGTCTATCGTTTTTCTGGGAGCTGTTCTTGGAAGAACAGGTGAATGCAGGCTGTCATTCCCGGGAGGGTGTGAGCTTGGTCCGAGACCTATAGATATGCACCTGTGCGCACTTAGAAAAATGGGCGTCAGGATAAACGAGGAGTATGGCGTGCTTAGCTGCACCTGCCCGAGAGGGCTTAGAGGGGCTAGGATAGACCTTTCGTTCCCCTCTGTGGGAGCGACTGAGAACATCATGCTTGCGGCTGTTCTGGCAAAGGGCGACACGGTGATATACAATGCGGCAAGAGAGCCTGAGATATGCGATCTTGCGGAGTTTCTGAACTGCTGCGGTGCAAAGATAAGCGGCGCAGGGGGCGGAACGATAACCATAAGCGGTGTGGAAAAGCTACACGGCTGTGAATACTCTGTCATGCCCGACAGGATAGTTGCGGCGACTTTTATGAGCGCAGCGGCGGCAACAGGCGGTGAGATAGGTCTGCTTGGGGCAAGGGCAGGGGATATCCGTGCGGTCATACCTATATTTGAGCAAATGGGCTGTCAGGTATTTCTATATGAGGACAGGATATTTATAAAAGCGCCTAAACAGCTAAAAGCTGTGCGGACGGTGAGGACTATGCCTTACCCGGGATTCCCTACGGACGCTCAGGCGATAGTCACGGCGGCACTTGCTAAGGCAAAAGGCACCAGTGTGGTGGTGGAAAATATTTTTGAAAACCGCTACCGCCATGTTGACGAGCTTGTGAGAATGGGTGCGGATATAAAGACAGAGGGAAAAGTGGCTGTTATCGAGGGCGTGAAGGAGCTTTACGGAGCAAAAGTCCGTGCGCCTGACCTTAGAGGCGGTGCGGCGTTAGCTGTGGCGGCGCTTTCGGCAGAGGGAGAAACATCTCTCACTAATATAAAGCTTATGGACAGGGGCTATGACTGCATTGAAAATGCTTTTACGCTTCTGGGTGGAAACATAAAACGTGTAAATTACTAGCAGTTAGGAAAGAGAAAAATGAACGGAACTTACAAGGAAAACAGAATGAACTCACAGCGGCCTGCGGCACGTCGGCAGACAGTGAATATGCGCAATGTGTATGTTGCCAGCTTTTTTGCGGCTGCGGCGCTGCTGCTGGTGCTGAGTATGTTTTTGTTTTTTAATGTGTCGGAGATAAAAATAGAGGGCGTTACCCTTTACGAGCAGGATCAGATCCTTGGCGTGGGCGGCGTTTCAACGGGACAAAACCTTGTGAGGACGAATACGGATATAGTTGAAAAGCGTTTGAAAGATACTCTTGTGTATCTTGATGATGTCAAGGTCACAAAGAAATTTCCGTCAACACTTGTTATAACCTGCACAGAGGCCGAAAAGGCGGCTGATATCGAGTATAAAAATTCATACTATGTGCTGTCTGCTTCGGGAAAGATACTTGAAACGAAAAATCCTGCTCCGACAGGGGATATACCTGTTGTAAAGGGCTTTGAGCTTAAAAGCCTTAGTCAGGGCGACAAGCTTGCTTCTGAGGATTCATTTAAGGCGGATATCCTTAAAGAGCTTCTGAATGATCTTCATGACCTGAAATTTAAAAATATAGACTCTATTGACCTGACCACCCGTTCGGATATCAAGCTTATGTATGACGGCAGGCTTGAAATAAAGCTTGGAAGCTCGGTGGATATGGAATACAAGCTTACATATCTTAAGGCGGTAATTGACAAGAGCATTACTGACGATTACGAGGGTACGCTTATTTACAATGGTGCTGACAGCGGCATTTCGGCTATTCCGAAATCGCAGGACGAGTCGTCAAAACCTGACGACACAAGCTCTGCAAAGCCAGATGACAGCAGCAGTGCGGTATCGGCTGATACTAATATTGATGACGGCAACACATGGGTCAGTGATAACTCATGGTCAGGGGACGATAGCCAAGACTACAGCGACGATACCAACGCATGGGACGGCAATGATGATGCTGACAATGCAGGCACAGATCAGTGGACAAACGAGAACGGAAACACCGATTGGGGATATGATAACGGCGGTGATCAGGGCTATACCGACAATGGATATGCTGACAACGGCTATGTGGACGATCAGACGAACACAGATTGGTAGGGGTCAGGATAACTAATTGTATAGTATACACAAATGAAACTGAAAAATCAGTCGTTTTATTGATAATTAATAAAAAATTTATAATGGTTTCATTTAAGTTCTTTACTTTTTGACAAAAGTATGATAATATATTATTGTATCTATTTATGTGCATATTCGGCACATAGGCTTTTTTGCATTTTATTTTTGATTTGATAAATTGATATGTAAAAATACGGAGAAGTATGAAAATTCGCTTTTAGGAGGAGTTCTATTATGGGTTACGAGTATGTTGAAGAGCCAGTCGTAGGCGCAAAGATCAAGGTAATCGGTGTCGGTGGCGGCGGTGGAAACGCACTTAACTGTATCGCACAGGCCGGTATCGAGGGAAATGTTGAATATATCGCTGTTAATACTGATATTCAGGCACTGCATAAGTCAGCTGCACACACACAGATCCAGATAGGTGAGAAGCTTACTCACGGTCTGGGCGCAGGTGCAAAGCCTGAGATCGGCGAGGCTTCCGCTCAGGAAAGCAAGGACGAGATCGAGAACGCTATCAAGGACGCTGATATGGTATTCATTACAGCAGGTATGGGCGGTGGAACAGGTACTGGTGCTGCACCTGTAGTTGCTGAGATCGCACAGTCACTTGACAAGCTTACTATCGCAGTTGTTACAAAGCCTTTCAAATTTGAGGGCGCTAAGAAAATGGAGAGAGCAGAAAAGGGTATCGAGGCTCTTATCAAGCACGTTGACGCTCTTATCGTTATCCCTAACCAGAACCTTATCACAAACGAGATGCGCCTCACTATGAAGCAGTCTTATGCTATCGCTGATGAAGTTCTTAAGACAGACGTTATCGCTATCGCTGAGATCATTACAAGACATGATGAGATCAACGTTGACTTCGCTGACGTTACTACTATTCTTAAGGGTGCAGGCAGAGCGCATATTGCTATCGGCCACGGCGAGGGCAAGGATAAGGTACAGGATATCATCAATCAGGTAATTTCTTCTGATCTGCTTGAAACTTCTATAAAGGGTGCGAGAAGACTTATCGTAAACGTTACAATGAGCGAGGATCTCCTTATCAGTGATATGGACGAGCTTACTGCTGCTATTGCAGACGCTGCTGACGATAACGTTGAGATCATTTTTGGTAACGGTACAAATCCTGATACCAAGGACGCTATGGACGTTACTGTTATCGCTGCTGACTTTGTTGACAGAGATGACGTTCCTGAGGCTGCTGCACCAAAGGCTGCGACAACATATACTGCAAATTTTACTCAGAAGGCTGACGACGCAAAGGCTGACGCTGAAGCGATGCACAAGGCTGGCGTTAAGGCTGCTGATAATCCAAATTATTACGACGATATCTTCAATATCTTCAAGAACAAGTAATAATGCTTTCAAAGGCGGATCGGCGTTTACGCTGTCCGCCTTGTTTGAACCAAAGTCGGAAAACGTTTACATAATTAAAGATATTTTCGTATTCTCAGAAAATTATCATGATACTGAAAATTTTTCGCAAAAGCACTTGAAATCTTACGGAAAATTTGATATAATTATTCTGTGATAAATATGGTTTTAAGACATTTTGTATAAATTTCAGTTGCTATTTTGTATGGAATAATGAAATTTTTGAAAACGGCTTAAATCAGTTGAAAAATAACGTGGTTTATTGTATAATAGAGATAATCACTAATGTGGAGGGATTGAAATGGCTAGTAATGGTTATTTAAGAACGGTTAGAGTCGGCGGATTTGATAAGCAGGACGTTCTTGCTTATGTAGACGACCTTACTTCTAAAATTTATACTCTTGAGGCTCAGGTCAATGACCAGAACGAAACTATCGAACGTCTTGAGAAACAGGGCGGCGCTCAGAAGCAGGACTTCGAGGGCAAGAAGGAACTTGAGAAAAAGGTAGAAGAGGCTAAAAACAAGATAGCCGAGCTTATGGCTAATACTGATACAATGAAGGTTCGTATCGCTGACTATGAGCAGCAGGTAACTGAAAAGGATGCTGAGCTTGAAAAGCAGAAGCAGGAGATCGAGGATCTTAAAGAGAAGCTCGAAACTGCTGAGGCTAATGCCGGCACAGCCACTCCTGCATTCGATCTTGGAAGCGTGTTCATGGAAGCTCAGAACACAGCTAATAAGGTCGTTCAGGAAGCTAAGAAGGCAGCTAAGCAGATGGAAGATGAAGCTAAGCAGCTTCAGGATCAGGTTCTTGCTGACGCAAACGCACAGGCACAGAAGCTTGTTACAAATGCTCAGACAGAGGCTGATACTACACTTCAGACAGCTAAGTCAAGCGCTGCCGCAATGACAGCTGCCGCTAAGCAGGAAGCTGAAGCTGTTACAAGTGCAGCAAACAAGCAGGCTGCCGAGGTAACTTCTAAGGCTAACGCTGAAGCTGAGGCTGTTACATCTAAGGCTAACGCAGAAGCCGCTGACGTAACATCAAAGGCAAATGCTGAGGCTGCAAAGGTAGTAAGTGACGCTAAGAACGAAGCTAAGAATATCAGAGCACAGTCTGCTGATCTGAGAGAGTCTGTTAAGACACAATTCACAAGTCTGAGCGAAACTGTTCAGCAGCTCGTTACATCACTTAACGATCTGTATGGCAATAGTATCGGTGCTGTAAACACTGCAAGAGATCTTATTGACGATGGTCTTTCTCTTGTAAGCGATGATGACGCTGAATAATAGTTTGTCATGTCGGAAATAAGAAAGGTGCGTTCCGAGGAGCTTAAAGCGGTGAGCGGAGAGCTTAAATGCGGTGACAAGATATTGCTTTCGGGCGTTGTGTACACTGCAAGGGACGCTGCACATAAAAGATTCAATGCTTTGCTTGACGAGGGAAAGGAGCTTCCTATCCCTTTGAAAGACGCTGTTATCTACTATGCCGGACCTACTCCTGCTCCTGAGGGAAAGCCTATCGGTTCATGCGGACCGACCACTTCAGGAAGAATGGACAGGTTTGCACCGAGATTGCTTGATCTTGGATTGGGCGGAATGATCGGCAAGGGCGAGAGATCACAAGAGGTAAGGGACGCCGTGATAAGAAATGGTGCGGTCTATCTCTGTGCTATAGGCGGTGCGGGCGCACTTGCCTGCAACTGCATAAAGTCTTGTGAGGTAGTGGCTTTTGAGGAGCTGGGCTGTGAATCTGTGAAAAAACTTTACGTTGAGGATTTTCCTCTTGTTGTGGCTGACGATTGCCACGGAGGGGATATTTTCAGCGATGGCAGAGCAAAATACTGCCGTGTATAACATCAAAGTTGCGTAAATTGCGGTCAGCCGTGTATTTCGACACGGCTGACTTTTTGTTTGTTGAAAATCACAAGAATACATTCTTAAAACTGTGGTATGTTACAAATATTTTCACAGGGACGGCGGATTTCGTCAATTCTCTTGACTTTTATGGTCTAAAATGGTATTATAACATTACGCAGTGGCGTCAGAATGGGGCTTTGCGGTAATTTCTACGATTAGGTGGGCGGTATTTTTTGAGAGGCGATCGGCAGGATCAGCAGAAAAAGCTTTCAGATGAGCAGCTTGTGCTAAATGCACAGAGTGACAAAACGGCTATCGGTGAGCTTATTGCGAGATATATCTGTACGGTGGAGTTTCTGGCAAAAAAATATGGCACCGAGGTTCACGAGGATCTTGTCCAAGAGGGGCTTATGGGGCTTCTGGGTGCGGTTAGGACCTATCGTGAAGACAAAAATGCGAAGTTTTCAACTTACGCTACAAAATGTATAAAAAATAAGATCATTTCGTCTGTTCACAGAAATGCACTTCTTTCAGGCGGCGAGGAAGCTGACCTTGAGGCTATTCTTGGCGGTGGTGGCACTGTACCTGAGGAGGTCGTAGTGGAGCGTGAGGAGCTGAATGAGCTTTATGATAAGATCACTTCTGCTCTTTCGGAGCAGGAATGGCAGGTATTTCAATCGTTTTTGAGAGGAATGTCATACAATCAGATAGCATTAGGCTTGGGCACGTCGGAAAAGGCGGTAGACAATGCAATGCAGAGAGTCAGACGGAAATTGAGATCACTGTTGAGATAGGAATATGGCCGTATAGCTTAATAGCAGAGCGTTGTTTATTCAAAGGTGTCGGTGCAAATCCGACTAGGCACAATTTTATGTAATGAGGTAAGAACCATGTACGAAGACAAGACATTAGTATGTAAGGAGTGCGGAAACGAGTTCGTTTTCACAGCAGGAGAGCAGGAGTTCTATGCTGAGAAAGGTTTCGTAAATGAGCCACAGAGATGTAAAGCTTGCAGAGATGCAAGAAAGGCTGCTACAAAGTCTGAAAGACAGACTTATACAGCAACTTGTGCTTCTTGCGGCGGCGAGGCTGTTATTCCTTTCAAGCCAAGAGAGGACAGACCTGTTTACTGCAGCGAGTGTTTCGCTAAGATGAAGGAGCAGGGCTAATTTTTCTGCATAATTGAGCTGCCTTTGGGCGGCTCTTTTTTTGTTTGTTGTTATTTGATCTGGCGGAAAGCGGAGGGGGTCATGCCCTCGTATCTTTTGAAAAGCTTGCAGAAATAGCTTTCTGAGCAAAAGCCTGTTTCCTCGGCTACCTGCTCGATGCTTTTTTCTGTACCGGTAAGCAGGGCTTTGGCTTCTTGGATACGACGTTTTGCGATGTATTCCATTGGACGCATACTGAGCTTTTTGCGAAAAAGCAGACAAAGGTGCTGTTTAGTTACTCCTGACACACTGCAAAGCTCGTCCATTGTGATAGGGGAAAAATAGTTGTAGTTTATGTAGTCCAGTGCTTTCATAAGGGCGGAGGATACTGACGTGGCAGGGTCTTTGTAGGCGATAAGGCGGTAAAACTCCATAAGAAAATCATACAAATAGCCAGAGGCTTTGTAATTGCCGAAAATACTGTCGGTTCGCAGAGCATTGTGCATTTTGCGGAAAATATGCTCGAGCATTTTTGTGTCGCTGAGGTGAAAGGTTTTAAGCTCGGTAAGGCCGAACTGGGTAAGGATATCCTTGGCGGCATATCCGCAGGGGACTATCCAGTGGATATCCCATATATCCTCTTCCGGATAGTATTCGTGGGGCGTTTCAGCGGGAATGAATATGGCGGTATCATGTGGTATGGGAATGGCTTTATTCTCAAAGATAAGCGTGCCGCTGCCTTTGGTGCAGTAGAGGATCTGGTCATAGTGATAGCCCTCGGGTCTTATAATGTGATCCTGACAGTGATGATGACCCATATTTTGCAGATATAGTGGCAGGGACTTTTCGTTTCCCAGGATAGGATAATCGGCAAAGAACAAAAATATCAACTCCATATTCATATTGTTATAAATTAATAATATCATTCATTGACTTGCCTGTCAATAGCTGATAAAATAATTACAGTAATTTATAAACTTGTAAAGGAGAACAGCTATGGATATTTTAAAGCTTGCGGCGGTAAATTCGCCAAGATCAAAAATGATATATCATGAGGATACTCAGGCGCTGCACATTGGCACGCTTGACAAGCACTGCTATTTTGTGCCGTTTGCAAAGGGGCAGGATCCTTTTGAGGACCGTAAAAATTCTCAGCGAATGGAGCTTTTAAACGGCAACTGGGGTTTTCGCTATTATGACAGCATAATAGACCTAGAGGACGATTTTATTCACGAAAAGTTTGAGAACACTATCCCGGTGCCGTCAAACTGGCAGCTTTACGGCTATGACAAGCCGCAGTATACGAACGTGTGCTATCCAATACCATTTGACCCGCCTTTTGTGCCTGACGATATACCTGTGGGAGTTTATCAGCGTGAATATGATTATTCTCCTGACGGCATGGACAGGGTGCTTGTATTCGAGGGCGTGGATAGCTGTGTTTATTTGTATGTGAACGACAGCTTTGTGGGATATTCACAGGTTTCTCACGCTACGGCTGAGTTTGATATTACGCCGTATCTTGCTGAGGGCAGGAATATCATTACTGCCGCTGTGCTGAAATGGTGCGACGGAACTTATCTTGAAGATCAGGACAAGATAAGGCTTTCGGGAATTTTCAGAGATGTTTATGTGCTGTCAAGACCGAAAATGCGTCTTGAAAATTATATCGTGAAAACTATACTCGGTGAAAATGGCTCTGCAAGGCTGGAGTTTACGGTATTCGGCTGTGATGTTTTTGCAAAGCTTTGCGATGATGATGGTGTTACAATGGCTCAGTTTTCGGCTTATGACGGTGAGAGCGTTGAGATAAAGTTAGAGAACGTCAAGCTTTGGAGTGCTGAAACACCTTATCTTTACAGGCTTACTATCAATGCAGGCGACGAGGTTATCGGCGAGGAGGTTGGCTTTAGAGATGTAAAGGTGGATAAGGGCGTTGTTAAGATAAATGGCAGGGCGGTGAAGTTCAAGGGTGTAAATCGTCATGACAGCTATCCTGACACGGGATATTATGCCTCTTATGAGCAGATGAGAGCTGACCTTGTGCTTATGAAAAAGCACAACATAAACGCTGTGAGAACGTCACATTATCCTAACTCCCCTATGTTTTATCAGCTTTGCGACAGGCTGGGGCTTTATGTTATTGATGAAGCGGACTTGGAGTCACATGGCTGTGTGGAGGTCTATTATGACTACAAGTGGGACTATTCAGATTACAACGGCATTGCGATGCTTGCCTCTGACGAGAGGTTTGGCAATGCCATAAAAGATCGTGCGGAATGTCTTGTAAAGCGTGACATCAACCGCCCTTGCGTGGTGTTCTGGTCGCTGGGTAATGAGAGCGGATATGGCAAAAATATGCTTGATGAAGCTGAGCTTATAAAGAGGCTTGATGATACAAGGCTTGTGCATTATGAAAGCACACACTGCCTTGACGGAACTTCCGACAGCGTGCTTGACGTAGTTTCGGGTATGTACTGGGATCTAAACGGGCTGAAAGGCTATCTTGAAAAGCCTGAGGAAAACAGACCTCTTGTGCAGTGTGAATACTGCCACGCCATGGGAAATGGTCCGGGAGATCTGGAGGATTATCACAATGTGTTCTATTCCAATGAGCGTTTCTGCGGTGGCTTTGTGTGGGAGTGGTGCGACCATTCTGTACCGCTTGGTAAGACGGCTGAGGGCAAGATAAAATACGGCTACGGCGGAGATTTTGGGGAAAGACACAATGACAGCAATTTCTGCATGGACGGTCTTGTTTATCCTGACAGAACGCCCCACACCGGACTTTTAGAGGTAAAGCAGGTATACAGACCTGTGCGAGTAACAAAAGGGGAAAGCAAGGGAAGCTTTGTTTTTTCAAGCACGCTGGAGTTTGTGAACGCTGGGGATATTCTCGATTGCCGCTATGAGATAACGGACAAAAACGGTATTATACATATCGGCAGGGTGGATTTTGACATCGAGCCTATGGGAAACACTGTGGTGAATGTTCCCAATGATACAGCGGAGTATGAAAATGAAACATTCATAAGGTTTATTTTCACTGCAAAGGAGGACACTGACTATTGTGAAAATGGCTATGAGGTGTGCTTTGATCAGCTTAGGATAGCAGAGGGCAAGACTTATAAGGTCGCTGAGGTGAAAGAAAATGTTAAGGCTGTGGAAACGCCTCTTGATATCACTGTGACAGTGGGAGATGTTGTTTACCGCTTTGACAAGCGTAAGTCGGCTTTTGTTTCTGTGAAATTCGGCGGCAGAGAGCTTCTTGACAGACCTTTGCAGTATAACTTCTTCCGTGCGCCTACGGATAATGATGTCATGAAGTACAATTGGTACAAGGTGCATCTTAATGACTTTGATGTGAAAAGCTACGGCTGTGAGCTTTCAGCGAGCGAGAACAGAGCGGAGATAAGCGTCACACAGTCTTTTGGCTGGTCCATACAACAGCCGTTTTGCAGGCTGAAAGCTGTTTATGTTATTGACGGCAGTGGGCTTGACATAAAATGCGAAGCGGAGTTTTCAAATAAGATAGATATGCTTCCAAGGTTCGGTATAAGGCTTTTCATGCCAAAAGATTTTTCAAGGGCGGAATATTTCGGATATGGTCCTACAGAAAGCTACATTGACAAGCGTCAGGCTTGCTATATGGGCAGATTTGCGGCTGATATCGGGGATATGCACGAGGATTATATCAGGCCGCAGGAAAATTCATCGCACTATGGGTGCAGATATCTCACTGTGAGCGGTGTGGACACTGAGGTGAAGTTTACCGCTGACAAGGATTTTTCATTCAATGCGTCGCAGTTCACACAAGAGGAGCTTGCGGCAAAGGCACATAACTATGAGCTTGAAAGGTGCGAGAGCAATGTTATATGCGTTGACTATGCAATGGCAGGGGTCGGTTCTAACTCCTGCGGACCAAGGCTTGCGGAGAAATATCAGCTTGAAAAGCCTTTGGTAAAAGCACATTTTCATATTCAGATAAGTAAAACATAAAGGAGTTTTTATGGATATCTGTGAAACATACTCAGACAGAAAGCTTTTTTGCAACGATTGGGAATTTTACAAGGCGGCTTTCGGCTCTGACTACTCAGAGGACTTTCCTTTCAAGCCTGTGGACGTTCCCCACGATTGGCTTATTTATGATACCAACGAACTATATGAAACTTCTACAGGCTGGTACAAAAAGAATTTCTCTTACCAAAAGAAAGAGGGCATACGCACTTTTATCCGCTTTGACGGAGTTTACATGGACAGCAAGGTGTATGTGAACGGTGCTTTGGCAGGGGAGTGGAAATACGGCTACTCTGCATTTATGTTCGATATCACCGACCTTGTCAAGGATGGAGAGAACATTATTACTGTCCGTGTGGATCACCATTCGCCAAACTCCAGATGGTATTCAGGAGCGGGCATTTTCAGAAAGGTTTGGCTTTGCGAAAGCCCTGAGATACGCTTCGGCAATGACGGCATTTATATCACCACGTCAAAGCAGGAGGACGGCTGGCAGGTGACTGTGCAGGCTGAGATGCTTCGTCCTGAGGGTACGCCTCTTGGTGGAATCCGCATCAGGAACACCATTTTTGACAAGGACGGCAAAGAGGTGGCAAGCTATGAGTCTGACGCTTGTGGGGCGGATATTTCCTGCATACCTGAGGCGGTGCGTGTGAAAGGCGTGAGCTATTCTCTCACCGCTCAGACCATGACAGTGAAAGACCCTGAGCTTTGGGATATCACCTCGCCTGTGCTTTACACTATGGTGTCGGAAATTCTTGTGGACGGCGGCTGTGTACAGCGTGTAAGTCAGAAATTCGGCTTCAGGACTATCAAATTCAAGTGCGACAGCGGTTTTTATCTCAATGGCAGACACGTTAAGCTCCACGGCTCATGCGAACACCATGACAACGGCTGTCTTGGGGCAGTTTCCAATCCTGCGGCTATAAGGAGAAGATTTAAAAAGCTACGCAAAATGGGCATCAACGCTATCAGGACTTCTCACAATATGCCTGCGGAGGAGTTTATGGACATCGCTGACGAAACAGGTATGCTCATTCTCTCTGAGGGCTTTGATATGTGGGAGAGGTCAAAGACCGACTATGACTATGCTAGATTTTTTGATGAGTGGGTAGAAAAGGACGTTGCTTCATGGGTGCGCCGTGACAGAAACCGCCCTTCTATCATAGGCTGGAGTGTGGGAAATGAGATTTTTGACACTCACGCTTACGAGAGAGGTCAGGAGGTAACGGCTTGGCTCAAAAGGCTCGTTAGGCTCCATGACCCTGAGGGCAACGGCTATGTCACATTCGGCTCTAACTATATGCAGTGGGAGAACGGTCAGAAATGCGCTGATATTCTCAAGCTTGCAGGCTATAACTACGGTGAAAGACTTTATGAGGAACACCACGCCGCTCACCCTGACTGGATGATATACGGAAGCGAAACGGCGTCGGTGGTGCAGAGCCGTGGAATTTATCATTTCCCGCTGTCTGAAACCTTGCTAACTGACGATGACGAGCAGTGTTCATCTTTGGGCAATAGCTGCACAGGCTGGGGTGCAAAGAATACCGAGGCTTGCATTATCCCTGACCGTGACGCTGAATACTGTGCAGGTCAGTTCATTTGGACAGGCTTTGACTACATAGGCGAGCCTACTCCATACAGCACGAAAAACTCATACTTTGGTCAGTTCGACACAGCAGGCTTTGCAAAAGACAGCGCATATGTTTTCCGTGCAGAGTGGACAGACTATAAGGACGACCCGTTCGTGCATATTTTCCCATACTGGGATTTCAGCGACGGTCTGCCTTGTGATGTGAGAGTTTGCTCAAACGCTCCGAGAGTTGAGCTTTTCAAGGACGGCGTTTCAATGGGTGCATATGATATCGACCACAAGCATGGCAAGGAGCTGACAGCGAACTATGTCATACCATATGAAAAGGGCGAGCTTAAAGCTGTTGCATATGACGAGAATGGAAAAATCATCGCAGAGGATATACAGCGTTCATTCGGGGACGCTGTTAGGATAGAAGCTGTCCCTGACAAGACAGAGATACTTGCAGACGGCTCTGACCTTGTTTATATTGAAATATCCGCATTTGACAAGGACGGTACTTTCTGCGCAAATGCCAACAATCGTGTGAACGTCAGCGTTGAGGGTGCGGCAAGGCTTATGGGTCTTGACAACGGCGACAGCACAGACTATGACCAGTACAAAGGCACTTCACGCAGACTTTTCTCAGGAAAAATGCTTGCTGTTATTGGTGTGGCTGATAAGACGGGGGAGATAAAGGTAACGCTTACATCAAAGGGTCTGCCTGACTGTGTTGTTACCCTTGATGCTGTTAAGGCGGAATATGACAGCGGTACATCGTCGCTTGAAAACGTGGGCTTTGCTCCTACCGAGTGTGGAAGAACAGACGAGATACCGGTGAGAAAGATAGAGCTTTATACTGATACTTTTACTCTTGACAAGGATAACCCTGAGATAACAGTGAAATATAAGGCGCTCCCTGTCAATTCGGATTATGCTGAGGATATAGAGTTCAGGGTAACAAATGAAAAGGGCATAACATCTAATCTTGCAGAGTGCGAGGTAACAGCAGACAGCATTAAGGTGAAAGCAAAGGGTGACGGAAGCTTCTGGCTTCGTGCAATGTGCAAAAACGGCACTGAGCGTTATCACATCATTTCTATGCTCAAATTCACTGCTGAGGGTCTTGGAAACGCACTTACCGACCCATATCAGTTCGTTATCGGCGGACTTTTCACAAGGGCAAGCGACAACGTTTCAAGCGGCATGAAGAAGGGTGTAGGCTTTGCAACAGGCAAGGTCACATCATGGGCGGCATATGATAATCTTGACTTCGGAAGTGCAGGCTCTGACACTGTTACGGTGCAGATATGGGCGAACACCCTTGACCCTGTTAAAATAAGCTTCTATGACGGAATACCTGATGAGAGCGGAAAGCTTCTTGGCACGTTTTGTTATCACAAAGAGCCTGAGTGGATGATCTTCAAGCCTGAAACTTTCAAACTTTCAAGAAAGCTCAAGGGTATTGAGACCCTTTGTATTCTTACTGAGGACGGTTTCCAAGTGGGCGGTTTTAACTTTGAAAAGGAGAGCCGTGAATTTGCGGTGAATAATGCGGCTGATGCTGACAACATTTATGGTGACAAGTTCACAAAGGGCGAAAAGTGTGTGACCCAGATAGGCAACAATGTTATGCTTGATTTCGGCGAGTTCGATTTCTCTGAAAAACAGCCGAGCAGGCTCGTTATAAGCGGAAAGTCACCGCTTGAACTCAACAGCATACATCTTATTTTGAACGGCAGCGAGGGCGAAAACCGCATACTCTGCGAGTTCAGGACAGATGACAGCGAAAATTATGCTCAGAAGAGCTTTGATATCTCAGGCGTCAGCGGCAAACAGAAAGTTTCATTCGCTTTCCTGCCGGGCAGCAATTTCGATTTTGAATATTTCAGATTTGAGTAATAAAAACGCTCCGTACAGATTTTGTACGGAGCGTTTGCTAGTTCTGAAAGTTTATTATCTCGTTGGTTATCATAGGGTAGGCAATAAGCTTGGCGGAATCAAGGTCTTCTTTGTGCATATCAACAGCGGATATCTGATGTCCGTTGTAGGTGGTATAATAGTAAATGCCCTTTTCAGTATTGCAGCAGCTTGTATAAATGGTTATCTCATACTTGCTCTCTGCCACCTCGCAGCAGCCTCTTTGTTGGTCAACTGAGTTTAAGATGTGGAAGAACTGGCTCACACTGCTTTGCTCGTCAGGGGCGGAGCGTGAGTTCATTTTCACAAATGCGGCTCTTACAAATCTTGACTGCGAGGACAGGTCACCGGGTAGTCCCATTGCACCCATGCCACGGCTGTAGGAAGTAAGGTCCAGCTTATCAGAGAATGTGTTTTCAGGCTGTTTAGGGGAAAGTCCACGGAAATCGTTGAGCCTGAACATCTGCATATCAAAGGTTGGATTGTTCGTGAGCACTCCCACTGGGTCGTCATATACGTTTATGCCCTCTTTTACAGATTCGACCACGATACAGTCGTTCTTGTCAGCTATTATCCAATGGAGCTGACCTGCCGGCATTTGCGGGCTGAACTGAGTTTTGGTTATGTTTATCTTTTCTATAAGCGTCCTTGCTTCTGTCACGTTTGCACACTGACAGAGTATCCATGGGATAAACTCAAACTGCGCAACGTTGTCCCTGCCGTCGATATCATCACGGTAAAAGGCATTGCCAACAAAGTTAAGACCTGCCATGGCAAGACCCTTTTCGTTGGCGGCGTCATAGAAAAGAGGATAATCCTGAGCAACATGAGCTGTGCCTATTACCGCATAATGGGTAGCTATCCTGCCCATATTAACAAAGTTAAGGGGAAAGTTTCTTGGCATTATGACTATTTCCTCGCCGTAGGAGCTTTCATAGTCAAGAGTTCTTCCAAAGTAAAAATCGTTCGTTTTATAAGTTGCCGCAGTACACATTTTGTTACCTCCGTTATCAATTATATTATTTTTGTAGGGGCGAACACTGTTCGCCCGCCTACAGACAAAGCTATCAGCAGGACATATCTCATATTTAATATAACACTTTTTAATAATAAAATCAATGGCGTTGACTTATGTTAAAAAAATTGTTATAATAATGGTAACAACGCATAATGATAGTGTTTTGTTGTCCTAAGATGATAAATGAAAGGAGCGAAACGGAGTTGACGTGGAACAATGTAAAGAAAATAGCAGGCAGAGTGGTGGCGGTGATAGTTCCTGTGGCGATGCAGTTTTTGTGGTATCTTCTCATACTTAAATGGCTCAGCAAGGCGGCAGGGCTTCTCAGCATCGTGCTTACTGTGCTGTCATTTCTGTTTGTGCTTTATATCAACACAAAGCGTGAGGAGAGCAGCTACAAGACCCTTTGGCTTATTGTGATACTTACTTTTCCCGTGCTTGGTGCAGTTATGTATATAATTTTCGGCAATAACAATACTGCGAAAAAGCTTGAAAAGAATATCACAAAGGCAAGGCTTCACATGGACTATGAGCTTTCTGACGGGGAAAAGTGCATAGGGGAGCTTGAACGTGAGGACAAAAGGCTTGCTCAATCGGTGAAAAGGATAAGCGACGCAACGGGATTTCCTATGGTGAAGCTTGACAGCGCAGTGTATTTTTCCGTGGGCGAGGAAATGTTCGCTGATATGTGCAAGGAGCTTGAAAAGGCTGAGAAATATATTTTTGCGGAGTATTTTATTTTGCAAAACGGCAAGTTCCTTAACACTGTGGTGGATATCATGGCGAAAAAGGCGGCTCAGGGCGTTGACGTCAGGATAATGTATGACGACCTTGGAAGTATTGCAACATATTCTCTTGCAGACGCTTTGAAGCTTGGTGAGAAAGGTATAAAATGTGTGCCTTTCAATCCGTTCCTTTTTATAAAATCACAGCTCAACAACCGTGACCACAGAAAAATAATGGTGGTGGACGGCAGAGTTGCATACAGCGGCGGAATAAATCTTTCGGACGAGTATATAAACATAGGCTCGAAATATGGTCACTGGAAAGATATCGGCTTTAAGATAACAGGTGAGGGCGTAAAAAGCTACACCTATATGTTTATGGAGTTCTGGAACGCTTTTTCAAATGACATGATACCTCATGACCTTGTGGGGGAGAGCTTTGAAAAAGAGGGCAAGGGTGGCGACGGCTATGTTTTGCCTTATTATGATTCCCCTATGGTGGACGAAAATGTGAGCAACACGTTTTTTTCTGAGATGCTCTATGCCGCAAGCGATTATGTGTGGTTCTACACACCGTATCTTATGCTTGGTGACAGCCTTTTTGACGCTTTTATAAGGGCGGCTAAACGTGGGGTCGACGTGCGTATCATAATGCCCGGTATCGCTGACAAAAAGGTGGTTTTCAGGCTTTCGAGAAGCTATTATCGTCAGCTTATCGAGGCAGGAGTGAAGATATATGAATACACCCCTGGGTTTGTTCACGCAAAGGGCTGTATATGTGATGACAAGCTTGCGGTTCTTGGTTCGGTAAATCTTGATTACAGAAGTCTTTTCCTGCATTTTGAGTGCAGTTCTATATTCTATGATTCGTCTATAATAAAGACTTTCAAGGCGGATATCCTTGAAACCCAGAGCAAGTGCAGACAGCGCACGCTTGAGGACACAAAGCGTGGTTTCTTTGGACGGCTCATTGACGGCGTGCTAAGGATATTTGCACCATTGCTTTAACAATGTTAATAACCACGCTGAACGATCTGGTGGCAGTTGTGGCTTGCTATGGAACTAGCTGGATATTCCTGCTGAATGTTTTGAAGCTGGGGTAAAAAAATAGAATAAGATAAAAAAGCCGATCGCATCCATTTGGGTGCGGTTGGCTTTTTCAGGTTTGGCTATTAGATTCAAGGTAATGCCTATCTTATTGAATAATTCTGCATTTGGAGTTTTCTTCAATTTCTGAAAAGACCTTTTTTTGATCGATTATTGAATCATAGTATGACTTCCTTATTTCTTTGAGCAAAACTAATTTGTTATTCTCAATTTTTTTGAATTGATAAATGCCATAGATCTTACGGTTGAAAAAGTAAATGAAAGATACCAGTTTTTCATCTGACAAAAGTTCACCATTTTGTGATTTTACGAAAGATATAATTTTATTATAGCCACGGAATTTACGCTTTTTATTTAAGATAGAGGTGACATTCTTTACGTTGTTTTTTGATCTTGTAACTATTATTGTTACAACAAATAATAGATTTACCAAGAAAATAAACCAATTGCCTTTTTTAACATCATATTCAAGTGATAAAACAGAGATAAACTCTAGGATATATAGTATTTTTATAAACACTGTTGATAAAGAAGTCATATCATCATCAAGCAATAGTGATCCATAAAATATTATAATGGCAAAAGATGCTGAAAAGTTAAATAGCAAAAAATATTTTTTTACATCATTGTTTATGTTAATAATTATAGCAACAGCAAAAAGTATCATGTAAATAGTAAAAAAAGTATAAACCGCAGGTGCAATAATATTTTCATATATCCTAAATTCCCGCAATTTTCGGGTTATAAATTTATACGCTAAATTTGGTTCATTGATCGGATTTGGAATTTTATCATTGATTTCAAATAGTTTATCTTTTATGTATTTTTTTATTTCCTCTTTATTTTTATCATTAATTAACTGATCTAACTGATAGTATTCGTCAGTCGTTTTAGTGTATTTTAATAAATCATAAAATTCATTAAAATCAGTATCATCTTTGTTGATCTGCTTTAAAGCCGATTCAAATGTAGCTCTTGCTTCACGAAATTGTTGGTCTTTTTGGTCACGATACTTGTTTGCACTTTTGTGATACATATTAAATATCCAGCTTAGTATAGCTATGACCGCTGTTATGATTATAGTGTTTACTCCGTCTTTCTGTATACGTTCAACGATTACTTCTGAATTTATGTTTACCATAAAAACCTCCTATTTATTTTAGTCTTACACTATAAATAATAGCGAAAGTAGTCGTTTCGTGCATCATATTGTTGATTTATATTTGAATTTTTGTAGCTTTAACTAAATTGAATGGCTCAATCATGTTAGTTTTATACAAGTATAAATCGCAAAATGTATTATAATTTCGGGTTATAAGTTTATTTGTTGGTATCTTGAAAAGTATGTCAATATGTGTTATGCTTAGTAACATAAGTAACTCAGGGGGGAATCAAATGTTAGCTGTATGTATGACCTTGATAGACAACGATAAGGATCAGACGTCTTTTGAAGATTTTTATTACAGAAATCGTCAGATAGCCTATGCTTTTGCATACAAGATCTTGAATAATTCTGCGCTGGCAGAAGAGGCTTGTGCAAATGCTTTTTTCAGCATCGCAAAATGTTTTAAAAAAATTCACAATTATTCTTTGCACGATATGGACGCATATCTTATTAGAACTATTAGAAACGCCTGTTATGCGATCTACAATAAGGAAAATCAAAATCCAACATCGTCTATATTTGATCTTAAGGTGGAAGATGAGCCGAGTGAGGATTTTTATGATGATATTGACTTAGATCTGCTTATAGATGCGGTAAGAAAGCTGGATGATAAACTAAAGTCTGTGATAGCATATAAGGTTTATTATGATCTGACCGCTGATGAGATCGCACAGATCATGGGCATTTCTAAGAGAACGGTATTTAATTATCTGAACAAAGCCAAAAGACAAATTTTAGATTTGATCGGTGGTGATCGTTTTGAATGATAAGTTAAGACGGGCAATAAAAACAGGCATAATTGATGAAGACTATAAGGATTATTTGGCTGTCGAGGAGATATCGCACGATTTTTCGGAGAGATACGAACAAAGGATGGGCGAGCTGATAAAAACTAACAGAAAAAGCGGTCACAGACATATAAAGATCACTCTAAGATTTGCTGCGGCGATAATAGCTGCGGTGCTTGCAGTCGGCTCTGTTACAGTCGCCGCCGTGCCACCGCTGCGTGAATGGTTTGTTGGAGTTTTTGTACAGGATAATAATAGAAACGCTGAAATAACGCATATAAAAGATAATTCTTTGGACGATTTTAGCATTTATAATTTTGTTAAGTATGTACCGACATTCGTACCTAGCGAATTTGAAATCAAATCTGTTGTCACTACCGATACAAGGCATGAAATACATTATATATCAGGCGATAAATACATAAACTATTCGCAAAGTTCTTTGACAGTGTCTAATCAGGTAGATACCGAAAATATGAAGACTGAATGGGTAGATATTAACGGCAAAAAAGCATTCATTTCATATGACAGTGAATATACAATAATTGCATGGACAGATGGAACTTATGCTTTTGAAATAGACGGTAATTTGTGCAAAGATGACATAATTCGTATGGCAAATTCAGTTAAGTCTACAAATTAAAAATTCGTGATTTATTGCGAAACGAGAAAGGAAATAAGTATGATTATTAAGAAAATTGTTACGGGAATTGTTGCATTAGCAACTACGTCAGCAACCAAAGAGGTATATGGTCAGTCATATGTTTATTATACCCATCGTGTAGAAGTTAGAACAGATAATGATAATCAGATTGCTATAGACAATGTATGTTATCGTATAAATCAAAATAAGTAATATTAAGAGGACTAAATGAAATACGTTTTTATTAACCTGAAAAATTTTGCCGTAAAGAATGTACTTATCTTTATTCTATTTATTGTTTGCGCCGTTACTGATGTGCTTATAATATTGTTTTCACATGGTGCATTTCAGAATTTTAAAGCAAGCAAGGATTTTGAAAAGCAAAAGAAGTATGTATTTAACTATACTTTTTCATTTGGCGATATAATAGATACTCAGGAAGACAGTGATGGCAGGATCTTGTCTTATTTTGGAACAGATTCTATAACTCCTGTTCAGCTTCGGGAGGTGCTTGACAAGCTTGATGATAATTCTAAAGCGTCAATGCCGGGTATGTATTTTGGTTTAATGTTTGATCAAGACGAGCTTAAAATTGATGAGTGTTTTGACGACGGTCAACCGTATCTTATGTCTGCGGTGCGCATTCAATATGATGAGGAGTTGAATGATTATAGTTTATACGAATCGTATGTCGACAACATGAGTATACGCAAAGGCAGATATTTTACTAAGGAAGAATATGCTTCAGACGAAAATCTGGTCGTGCTGCCTAGCGGCGCAAAAGATGATATGATCGGCAAGAATGTTGAACTGCTTGGCAAAAGCTATAAGGTCATAGGCATATTCGGTAATACTGTACAAGAGGAATTTCAGGTGCCATTTAAAACGTTGGGTGATAACTGCACTATTTCAAGCATAGGTTTTCTTGATGACAATGCTCTAGATACAGAAAGCTTTTTTAAGCTGAAAAAAGCTTTCAGCGAAGTTCTAACGTGTAATGTTAATTTTCCTCCGATAGACACGATCGATATGACTGAAATAAAATTCTACAATTCCGTTATATTTATGTCCGTAGCCGTTGCGATAGCTTCTGCAATAAACCTTGCAATGCTTTTCAGATACATAATAAGATCCCGTGCTAAACAGACTGCTATATTCATGCTGTGCGGCTGCACGTCAAATAAAATAAGACGGATGTATATAGCCGAGATAGGTATGATATCAGTGACGATATATGTGATATTTGCATTGGTATTCAATTATGCGCTGCTTCCTAAGCTTACTTTGTTTTTTGAGTATATCAAGGTCGCATATAATTTCAGGGTATATATGACCATATTTGGAATATATATTATTTCTATTTATTTGTTCCTTAACATTGTGATATTGTTTACAAATAAAAGATCCCCTGTGAAAATGATGAAAGAGAGGGGAAAATAATATGATAAAATATGGTTTAAAAGAATTTGCAAGAAATATCTACAGCAATATTTTTATCGCTGTTCAGCTCGCCATTGCATTTATTATAATGTCGGCGGCTGTTTCTTCTGTCCTTTCAAGAATAGAGATGTATACTCCTGTAAAGAAATACTTTCCTGATGGCAAGGGACTATATATATGTAATATATATGATGCTACTTCTCTTGACGATGAGCTTAAAAATATTGATGATGTGGAGTCGGTGACAAGCGGATATGATACAAGCTTGTATTATTCTCCGTCATCAAAAGATCTATCTAATGGACTTGGTGACGATAGAATGAGCGTTAATGCTTTATCTGAAGATATGATAAAGTCATTTACGCCGCAGATGAGTTCGGGAAAATGGCTGTCTAATGCGTCGGCTAACGGAGATTTGATACCTGCTGTTGTGACTGAAAACAGCAACTATAAAACGGGTGACATAGTTACCATTATGCACAAAGAGAAAGTAGGGGAGATGTCCCCTGATGATGAGGATTTTGACTATGCTGATCCTTATAAGTATGAGTATGTTAAGAACAAGGTGGAAATTGTCGGTGTCATAGCTGACGGCTCACAGTTGCTGGGGTTTTCATCTGCATATTTAGGCACTGAGGATAGTATAAAAGAAAAGCCTGATTTCAGAGATCTTTATGCTAATGTCAATAAGCATGGCAACATGATGCTGATAGTTCCGACAGACTGTCTTAAAGATATAAACTGTAAAATATATCCTTGTGGCAATCAAATAGTAACGTTAAAGGATAATGTAAGCAATGAGCGTTTTAAGGAGCTTGAATTATATCTGAGAGATTATGGCAGGGTTTTTGACTTTGAGGATTTCAGAGAAAATTCGCTTGTCTATATTAATGGTCAGCTTATCAAGCTTGTTCCAATGCTTATATGCGTGATAGTTCTTGTTATTGTAAGCTCAGTTTCGGCTTCGGCAGTGAACATAAAAAAGAGACTTGGAGATTATGGTATCTATTATCTCTGCGGAGCAAAGTGGAACGCATATATCAAGATAGATCTTGTGTGTGATCTTATGACCGCAGTTATGGCAGCCGCCATTGCAGTGTGTATTTCAAATGTTCTTACTATGAGCAAATTTATGGGAAATACAGTGATAAGTTTTGGTTGGCTGCACTTGATCGGCTGTGTATGTATCGTTATCTTGAACATTCTGATCTCACTTTTGATACCGGGCGTTATAATGAGACGAAATACACCAAATGAGATCTTGATGATAAATGAATAAGAGAGGCATTATAATGATAAAGCTTGATAAAATAATAAAGATATATAATCCAAAGAAAGCCAATGAATATGAGGCTTTGCATGGGGTATCATGCGAGATATCAGACGGTGAAATGGTAGCGATAATTGGAAAATCAGGCGCAGGAAAATCCACACTTTTGCATATCCTTGCCTGCATAGACAGCTATCAGAGCGGTGAGTACACAATTGACGGCACTTTGGTAAAAAATTTATCGGAGTGGCAGTATGCAAAGATAAGGAATGAAAAGATAGGCATTGTAATGCAGGACTTTGCACTTGTTGAGGATTTTTCTGCCCTTGAAAACGTATTGATTCCATTGGATTTTGCAAAGAAAAAGATAAAGAATAAAAAAGAAAAAGCTCTTGAAGCATTAAAAGCTGTTGGTATGGGGGATCTTTCTAAGAAGCCTTGCAACAAGCTTTCGGGAGGACAGAAGCAGCGTGTTGCTATAGCCAGAGCAATTGTCAACGAGCCTGCCATGATACTTGCGGACGAGCCTACAGGAGCGCTGGACACAAAGACCTCGGCCGAGATAATGGAGCTTTTCAAACGCCTTAACAAAGAGGGAAAAACAGTCGTTATCGTTACTCACGATCCAAAAGTCGCAGAACAATGCAGTCGTGTTATCGAAGTGTCTGACGGTAAGATCATATAGAAAAAATCCAATTCCCGCACATCAAATGCAAAGATCGCATCGTAATATCGGCTGTTTAGCGTGATATGCAGTGGGTGTGACATATCCTAATAATATAATTCGAACTTTTTTATCTTTCTTTTCTTTATATCTGTTTAATAAGAGTAAAATTGTCAGAAGTAAAAAAATGACCGCACCCGTGAAAGGTGCGGTCATTGATTTTTTTGTATGGCGAAGCGTTAGTTTTGGTTTGGTCTGTATGTTTTTGCCATGCGTGAGAAGTGTGAAAGGAGCTTGCTGTCAATGAACTTGCTTACTGCTGTGATGGCAGGTCTTGCACCTGATTTGACGTTGTAGGTGTCGGCTGTTATCTTATCTACCGCCTTTGCAAGCTCGTCTGCACTGAACAGGGAGTCCATATTCAGCTCAGGGTGAAGCCTTTTGATGACTTTTATTTCGCTCGCAAGCCGTTTTTCAACTATCTTTCTGTACACCGATCTTGATATCTCGCTGAAAGTGTATTTCTGTGAGAAGCGGTTGATAAGTTCGACGTCAAAATAGTCGGAAAGGTCGCTTATGAGTTGTGTTTCCGATGTGCTGTCTGAGTTGAATCCAATGCTTCTGCTCTTTGCGGTACAGCCTGCGTTGGTGGTGGCTATTATTATGGACTTTGAGAAGTCTATAACGTTTCCTTGACTTGTGGTGAGAATGCCCTCGTCAAAGACAGACATGAATAGTCTTTGCACGGATCTGTCGCACTTTTCAAACTCGTCAAGGAGTATCACCTGATAGGGATTTGAGCTTATCAAAGGGCAGTTCAACATTGCTGTCGCTTCCAAGATAGCCTGCAGGCGAGCCTATAATGCGGTTTATGCCTGCGTCATAATAGAATTCCGACATATTCAGTGTGATAGGTTTCTCGCCTGCACAGTTTTTGGCTATTATCTTTGCGACCTCTGTTTTGCCCACCCCGCTTGGTCCGATAAAAAGCATTGTAAGCGGTCTTTTGGTCGGTCTTATGTGGAGCGAATGAAGTTTCAGCACGTTGACAAGGTCGTCTATGATAGCTTCCTGACCGCAGACGGCTGAGAGGTCACGGTGAAAGGCTCTCTCGTTAAAGGCGTGGGGCGTGCTGTGACCTGATGTCATGCGGAAAGCTGTTTCTTTTATATGGCGGTCGGTGAGAGTAATTTTCATCTTCTTGTCAGAAGCGTTCTTCACCACGGCGGAAGCTATGGAGCGGTCAAGTAGCGTTATGGCATTGTCAGGGCGGTGTGAGCCTGAGTAGCAAAATTCGTCTGCGATATCAACAATGTGCTCTGCCTTGCTTCTGCTCAAAGCGAATGAGATGTTATAGTGGTTTGCAAAATGCTCGTTCATACTGAGAAGGATCTCCACTGTCTGCTCGTGGTCTGCTTCGTCAACTATTATCTTTGTCATACGCCTGCAAAAGGCAGGGTCGCTGTCGATGAGATTTGCTTCCTGGGTCGTTGTCGCTCCTATGAGCTTTATTTTTCCACGGCTCAGAGCAGGCTTCAAGATCTGAGCGACGATCCGATATGCCTTTTCCTGAAAAAGCATATGTATTTCGTCGATAAACAAAATTCGCTTCTCGTCCTGGTCGCTCATATAGTTTATGAGCATTTTGACCTTATTTTCAAGGTCGCCCATAAGGCCTGAATCTGCCACGATATCAGAGAGCTGTAAAGCATATATCTTATAGCCTTTGAGCTGTGGTACGATGTTCTCGCTGTTTTTGAGCCTGTAGGCAAGCTCCTCTACTATCTTGGTTTTTCCACAGCCTGCAGGACCGCAGAGAAGTGCGTTGGGCTTGTCAGAGCTTATGAGAACAGACATCATCATAGAGAGTATGTTCTCTCTGAATTTTGTTTCTGTCTTTCTTGCTTCGGCAAGGTCGAAAAGCATTGTTTCGGGGTCAAATACCTTTGCTGTAAATGGATTTTGTCTCGTGTTTTGAATCTCCACAGGATCAGGCTCGTAAAGCTCGTCCAGTGGGTCAAAATCATCGTCCTCGGAGATGTTGATACAATCATACGCCTCATATTTCTTGATGTATTCTATATCTTCTGTTTGTGGCATTTTTATTCCACTCCTTTCTTGGTGTTTTGTTGACGTCTTCTGCGCCTTTTGAAATTTTCACGCATACGGGCAATGCTGAACGGCGCTAATATCAGCTCCTCAAATATTATGTATGCGCAGTTGCTTGGAATAGTATCCCTCACAGTGGCGAGCATTTTGCCCACTGTACAGCCACCATGATCTTCATTTTGGTAGTTCCCCGACCACGCTTTTTGATATGATAATACTCTGTGCAGTCACATTCCAGACAAACAAAACCTTATGGAAAACGCAATTCAAATAGAAACTCAAGGCATTTGTCTTTTGAGTTCAATTTCATCTAAAAAACTATGATGCTGAGCTTGCTTTTGAGTGTGTTTCTTTTAGGCATAACGATTTTACCTCACTTTTTGTTGTTATGCCTATATTATATCATACTATCTGTCCGTTTGTCTGGACTTTTGCTTGCTGAGAAAAAGTGATAGTCATAAAGAAAAATAAGGATCGTTGGTTATATAGACAAGAAAATAAACAGGCTTTTGGGAGAGAAAGAGATACAAGGGCTTTATGACGGGCTGTCAGGCAAAAGAAACGATCAAGAGGGCTATAACTACAGAGTAGCATTTGTGAAAGGTCAGCGAAGAAATGATATCTGTTGTACCTTATGGTATCAAGACGGCACGGCTTATGAAAAAGCACCGCTGACATACTTTGATATGTGTGTTTTTGACGCTGTTTGCACTATATGGAACAATAACAGAAAGGATTTTTATCTCAACACCATATGGGAACTTCTCAGCGGAAACGAGGACATTAGATTTTCACGAAATGCACTTAAAGACAAGCTAAGAGAAAGCGTGGAAAAGCTCCAAAGGCTGAGGATCTTTATTGCCAGCACTGAAAATGCTCCGCAGAAAGTAAGTGACGGCATTTGGGAACGTTTTATCAACGTGCAAAGGGGCGAGGATTCCAGCGGCAGAGAGGTCTATGAGATAAAGTCCTGCCCGAGGCTGTGGACATATGCAGTGGAGGCGCAGGAAGGGCAGATAGCACGAGTGCCTTTATACAAACTAGACGGGCGGAGATATTTCAAGCTGGACAGTGGGCAGGACGGTTTCGATTGTTCTAATATCTCAGCGCTGTGCGACTTTTTGAATGATCCCGATGAACGTATTAAGATCATCAGGAGAATGAAAAAAGAGTCAATACTTGACCCAGAATACAAATGCAGCATGTGGAAAGTTGTTTTGCATTTTTATCTTGCCCACAGGCTGTCCATAATAAAAAGAAAGAACAAGATGAGATTTATAAGCTATGATACGATAGTGAAGCTTATGGAGGACTATCTACTTGAAAGTCTGAAAAACGGCAAGGAGAAGGAATTGCTTCTCCAGTGGAGCTTTTGCTATATGACGTAGGCGACCCTGCCCAGGAAAGAGTATCATTGGTGGGTCTGCGAGGAATATTTTGACGAAAAAACGGATAGTCCGGTGGGGATAGTGATAAAAAGGAAAAAGCTCGAGAGGTGGTGATATTGAGAGGTGATAAAAGCAAGGCTCGGCTTTTTTCCCTATCTTCGTGTGGCTTTTTTGTGTATTCATACAAAATATTGGCGTTTGACGCAAAATGTCAGGATAACCCATTGACGTGTCGTGCATAAATTGGTAAAATGATATCAGAGTGTTTATATACAGCCATTTTTTTCGTTGTACTCTGCGAGATGCACCAATTGTTGTGCATTTCGCGTGATATAATTATCTCATAAAATAAACAAGGTGCTTTTATCATGAGTACATAACATGGTTTAATAAAATATGACAAGCGTCAGCAGCGATATTGCAAAACGCATAACTACAGCGAGTCGCTGTGGAAGTTTCAGGGAATAGTAGCTTTATCAAAAGCTTTTTCACCGAATCGGATTTAATTCCATTAAATAAAATTCGGCTCCAAAGCATTTGAATCTTGTGCTGACGCTTGTTATTATTTTTTTGAGGTGACAAAATGAATGATATTGATAATGATATCATAAGGATCTCAGAGGAGCTTGATGTTCCTTTAAAAAAGCTTTATATGCTTAGCAACAACCGAATACGCTATCATAAACGAAATCAGAAAAAGTGTTATTCGAATTACCGCAAGGTGATAATACATCGTGGCAGAGGGCATAAAAACAGGGTGTTAAAAGTGCCGAACGAATATCTCAAGCTCGTTCAAAGAAGGATACTTGAAAGGTATCTTTACACGCTGTCCGTATCTGAGTATGCCACTGCATATTGCAAAAACTCTTCACTTTTGAAAAATGCAGAGCCGCATATTGGTCAACAGAGAGTGCTTAAACTCGATGTTTCAGGCTTTTTTGACAGCATTGATTTTGGCAAGGTCTATGGGGTCATGTGCGAGCTTGGTTTTTCTAAGCCTGCTACAACGCTGCTGACAAATATATGCACTCATAACAGCATACTGCCACAGGGTGCGCCAACATCTCCGCAGATATCGAATTTGGTGATGAAAAGATTTGATGAGAGGATAGGCAAGTGGTGTGGAGAGCGTGGCATAAATTACACAAGATACTGTGATGATATGACATTTTCAGGTAGAAAAGCTGAGCTTAACGCCAAAGAGATAACGCAACTTGTGAGCAGGGCGTTGCGGAAAATGGGGTTTAAGCTGAACATGAAAAAAACGACGCTTATCGGCTCATCGCAACGTCAGCAGGTAACGGGGATAGTAGTCAACGAAAAGGCGCAGATCTCGTCGAAGCAGCATCGGGAGATACGTCAGGAAATATATTACTGTGAGAAATACGGAGTTTCCCAAAGCCTGTTTTTCAAAGGTGCTGACATTACGCCTGATAAGTACATAAATTCGCTGCTTGGCAGGATATCCTTTGCATTGCAGATAGACCCTGCGGACGTGAAAATGCATGAGTATTTCAAGGTGGTGAAAAAACTCAAGAGTGAGGTGTGCGGGGAAAAGTAGGGCAGAACATGGAAGGTATGAAACTTCAGATAACAAAAGCTCGGAAACAGCACAATGTGCTATCTCCGAGCTTTAAACTCTGGTGATCCGTACGGGAATTGAATTAAATTTTTCACATTTTCTAACTTGCCGTGATATGGATTTTATCCCGTATCTACGGCATTTTTTAGTTTTAACGTGTTTTATAATCCTGTCCTTTATCGTAACTTTTCGGAACGTGTAAAGGACAGACAAAGGACAACGTTATGGTCATACTCCTGTTATTTTCTTTTGAGAAGAACATCAACCAAATAATATGGAGGACACGAAAATGAAAAAATATTCTCGATGAACTTTACGACTATGACCTGTTCCACCTGACCGAGATTGAAGATATGGACGGTTCATACAAGGCAGCCCTTAATCGTAACATCAGAAGTTGACAAGAGTGGTAATCCGATAATTGCGAGCATAAAGCCAAACGGCAAAGGTAGATATGAAGTTGAAAATGTCAGCTCTAATTTCATTACAAGTGTGTATGGGAGAAATAATTTTTCTGAGTATTTTAGGAGAATAGTTCAATCTGATAATCTCCTTTTTTGTGACAAACAAAAAAAGCCAAGCAATGTTTGAGAGATGGGGAGAACAATACTCCGAATTAACAAACAATCTTGACTTCAATATCATTGTACACCAAAGTCGCAATATTGTCAAGGGTATGCAGAAGAAAAATAATGCAGAACAACTCTCTTTCTTTGAAAATTCGACATTGGAAGATACGGAAGTTGAGAACAATGGCTGAACATCATCTCGGAGCAATAGATTTTGAACTTTCTAAGTTCAAGAACAAGTCAAGAATAGAGGGCTACAGAGCCGCATTCTTCAAGGACGATGAACATCATAGTGGCTCTATGACGCAGATTTTTCTGACCTTTCTCATATACCGATTGCCTACACTACCGATGAGATACTTGAATTTCCGATTAATGTTTTTGTTGACCTCGAAAAAATGAAGTTGGTGAAGCGGTATAATAATAACAGCGAATTTGACAGCGGAGTATATTTTGGAGAAAGTAAAGACAAAATGTATATGATTTTGGGTAATCTTGAATTTGATGAACTGGTGAGCGTCCCTGATTATGTTAGAGAAGAAATTGGAAAAGACGATGCGCTTGACATGACAAATGATAGATCGTTGTCATTATAATTTTTTCTCGAGAGTTTTCCCTGAAAACAAGTTCATAAATGTTTTAATCAATTCAAAAATGCACAATATTTGGTGCGAAAGTTTGGCTATTCTGCCGTTGACGTGTTTTCTTGGTGTATGGTATAATATAGGTGTAGAAAACATATGGGAGGTATTATTTTGGCATACAGATATAAGATTGAAATTGAAGTCGATGAAAAGAAAATCAAGACTGAAAATAATTTCACCTTTGATGAAGTTTGTGAAAAAATTCGCTCTATTTTTGCAAAACAGGGAATAGATGAAGATAAGAGTAGTAATAACGTGCTATCTTTTTTCAGTAATAAAAGAGATAGCAATGAACTTGCTAAATTTGGCGTAGCTGAAAAAGATTTGATTGACAAGCAAAACGGCATTTTAGTTTATTTGAAGAAAATAATTTGGTATGATACATTGCATGGAGCAGAGTCAAAAGAAGATGTTCTGGAGGTTGCCAAACGGCATAATGTTATATGAGTGTATCTACTTGCAAAAAGGCAATTAATTTTGATTTAGATACAAATGCACTTAAAATTAATTATGGTGGAAGTAATTATCGTGAAGCATATATTGATATAGAAACTTTCATGGAACATAATGGTTTTGAACATAGGCAATGGTCGGGGTATATATCAAAATATGAAATGAGTACGCAAGATATTCAGATGATAGTTATAAACATGGGCAAAACTTTTCCGTGGCTTGGTTCATGTGTAAAAAAGTTTGATGTGACAGACATAGGACAGCAACACGATCTAACCGAATTGATTAAAAGTTGTTCTGCACATATGAAAAACCATGAAAATATTAAACTTTTTGAGTGGCAAAATAGCTATGAAACCTCATGTTCAGACATCTCAATGTTAGACGATGAACCATTAGATTTGATAGAGAACAAACATAGAACTTTGTAGAAAACATATGGGAGGTATAACAATGGTAAAAGATTATAAGTATTATAAAAACTTGCCCGAACTTGACGAAGCGAAGATAGAGAGCCTTATCAGACCGAGCAATGAAGTTGATGATTTTATCAAAAAAGGGGAAGAAAAGCTCAATGACCCTGAGTTTGATAAAAAAACAATGCTTCTTTACACCATTGACGAAATAAGAGATTTTGTCGGTGAGGAGTTTTGGTCGGCTACGGAACAGCCACAGCACATAGCAATGACCGAAGAAGAACGTTGTCTTGAACGAATGAAAGCATACTATAATCAGCTTGACGGCATGGGTGAGAACCATGATTTCAGTGGCTCAAGAAAAGCTTTTTTACGCACATCGAAAAAATTCGAGATACAATTCAAGAATATGCTTTTTGAGATGAAAGTCAGCGAAGAAGATTTTTGGAAAAGGTTTGACCGCAACTCTGAAAGATACTGGCTGTCACTTTACTATCCACTTCTCCATACGCAGAGAGAACTGCCCTCAGAAAAACCAATAGAAATGCTCAGAACACACTATATGTTCTGGATCAATCATATGGTTGAGGAATTTATTAATGATACATATATTTACTCGCTAAATATGCAGGCAGGATATTTCAGCTAAATTTGTCCACGGACAAAATGAAAAATTGACACAAAGAAATGATTGTGATATAATCTAGTTTGGAAAAGGTAAACTTAAACGGTAGGCGGTGTCCTCCCACACGGAATGGTCTGAATATTGTCAGCCGAAAGGCTCAGGCAAAATAGGATATTCGGGAGGTGATAGAATGGACTTAGCTTTCTTTGTCTTAACTATCGTGCTGATTGTCGCTCTCAACGAGCTGATAAAAAGCATAAAAAAATAACCGCCCTCGACCAAAAGTTGCGGTTATTTTTTACATAATCAAAAACTGAGGACAACCGTCTATACGGTTTACCTTTTCTATATATAAGTATACACCACTTTAAGATATATGTCAAGTCTAAAAAAGGAGGACTCCACAATGAAAAGAACAGATATAACAAGAACGATAGCTTCCCTGCTGATAACAGCCGCAATGCTCGGCGTGACAGGCTGCGGAAATGTTAATACAGATACATCATCAGCCGCTCCAAAAGCGACAACCACTGCTGCCGAAACTACAGAAATGGGTACAATGACAAGCCGTTCGGCAACAACTACTGTTTCTTCTGATGACAGCTCATCAAGAGTAACCACAACGTCTATCGTGACGGGAACAGACCGAAACGGAAATGTTACCACTCTGATAATCGGAGAGGGCGGTAACATACTTAGCACCTCCCCGAACAGTAAGACCACGACCACAACCTCCGAAAAGAAAAATGGCAAGTCCACCACCACAAGAAAGAACAGCTCTAAGGCAAGCAACGGCGGAACAGTAAATAACGGCGGTCAGAGCTACAGCGGAAACACCACCAACAACGGAAACGGCAACTACAACTATCAGCCTGCGGAAACACAAGCTCCTCAGACGGAACGTCAGACAGAAAGACAGACAGAACGTCAGACAACCACAATGGCAAAGAAAACGCAAGCCCCAAAGCCGACTACAACTACAACGGCTAAGCCAAAGTTTAAGCTGACACAGAATGATATAGACAGACTTTGCAGAGAACTGAATGCTTATTCAAGAACACAATCATGGGACTTCATTTCTTCCATTTATGAAGAATGTGGATATTCTTCCATTGAAGAATGTTACGAAACACTGGAGCGAAACACAAACCTTGAAGATAACTCGTGGGGTACACCTGATACGGTTTCACCTGACACTTACTCCTCATATGACGAGCTTTATCGTAAAGTAAAGGGACATCTTGATGACCTATATAATGTAATTGGTAGAGATTCATCACATATCACACTCTATCAAGAATGGCACGGCGATGGTTCAGCAATAAACTCAGGCGGAAAACCTGCATGGGAGATATACTTGACTTATTAATAGCGCAAGAATACAAGAAGTGAAAATTGAATATACGCTTTAAAGCAATTCGAGAATTTCGAGTTGCTTTTTTTATTGCAAAAATTCAAGCCACACGGCTTTTTAGATAGATAAAAAATTTTAGGAGGTAAGGACAAATGAAAAGAAAAACGCTTTTCAAAAGGCTGAGCAGTGCTGCAATGGCTCTCCTGCTCAGCTTGTCGGCATTAACGCAGGGCATAACAGCCTCAGCGTTTTCAAGCACAAACAAAGCCACACAGCAGTGGCTCAATGAATGGAGCTATGATTTCAGAGGCTCAGGACTTCCAAACGGCTATGACATTGAAACTGGTAAGTCCAATGACACACACTTCACAGGCTACTGGGCAAGCTCAGTGCCGTATTTCTCAACATCTGACGGCAGCTATGCTTATTGTATCAACTTCGATAAGCTGCACACAAGTGGTACAACCTCTAAGCAGGAAACGCTTGATGAATATTTAAAAAGTGGTCACGTTCCTGACAGTATGCAAAGACAGATCAAGGAGTTTTGCATTTACAGCTACAAGGGAAAAACTCAGTACGGCTACTCTAAGGATACCGAGATATGTGCTTCAAGCATAATGGCTCAGGCTGTTTCGGCAAGATACTATGACGGCAGTTCAGCAAGCCTTTCAAGCAACGAAACAAAGTTACTCAACGCATATAGCTACAACGGCAGCAACGCTTCTGCTCATCACCAAGAGTTGGTCGAGTGCTACAAAAAGATGAAGTCTGAAATGGTTTCGCACTATGATGTTCCGAATGGTACGTCAAAGAATAAGAATATCATAGGAAAAAGCGCAACATATCCTGCAAAATATGATGTCAAGACAGGCAAGTGGACAGCCACAGTTAAGCTTGACAGCCTTTCACAGTTCAGCGTTTCAAAGCCGAACTCAGTGACTGTTACACGCTCAGGCTCAAATATGACTATCACAGCAGACAATGAGAAAGACCTGAAAAATGTTGTTTTCACGCTCACAAAGACAAAGGGCAAGTATGTTGAACACATAGACGAGTGTTCACCTCTTATCCTTTCGGGCGGCTCAGACGTTCAGGAAATGGTGGTTTCCTGCTATGAGGACAAAGACCCTGTTAAGGCATATATCAAGCTTAAAATTGATATGCCTACAGGCAACGCTGACCTTGAAAAGAACTTCATTGATTTCTTCGGAAACGAGGAAACAAACGTTGCCGACAAGCTGAAAGCTGTTAAATTCAACCTTGTTATGAAGAACGGCGACAGCGATCTATTCATCAAGGCAACAGGCAGCGACGGCAAGTATACATTCAGCTCAACTGTTTCACAGGCTAACGCTACAGATATGACACTTGACGCTGACGGAAATATCCACGTTTCAGGTCTGCCGCAGGGCAGCTATTACTGGAAGGAAACAACTACAGCTAATGGCTATGCACTGAAAACCAAAACAGACGTAACTGTTGAGGCTGATAAAACAAGCAAAACAGTAGTAGATAATCAGAGAACATCTGTAGACAAGGGCGAGCTTGTTATCTACAAAACTGACGAAAGTGGCAAAAAGTATCTCAGCGGAGCAAAGTTTGAGATAACAGCAGCCGAAGATATAGTAGTAAGCGGCGGCATAACGATACGCAAAAAGGGCGACATTATCGACACAGTTACAACCGATGAAAACGGAAAAGCTGTTATTACAAAGGACATCTATCAGGGCTATAGCTACACTGTTACAGAGATAGAAGCACCTAAAGGCTATTCGCTGAACAGCGAGCCTCAGACCGTGAAGATAGCAACAGATACTGCTGATTTTGGATCAGAAGTGTCTGTTAAGAACTCACCTTGGACAGCACCTTTCATCATCACCAAGAAAAACCTCGGTGGTGAGCTGCTGCCGAACTGCGAGTTCGAGATACTTGACGAAAACAAGCGTCAGATAACAACAGGCATTACTGATGAAAACGGCATTGCAACGTTCTCACTTGGCTACGGTAAGTATTTCTACCACGAGATAGCAGCACCTGAAAAGTACATCATTGACGATACTCTCTATCCTTTTGAGATAACCGAAGAGGGCGTATCGGTATACGCTGAAATGACGAACTATCTCAAAGAGGGTTCTATCAAGGTCACAAAGACCACAACAGGCAACCTCAACGTTAAGGATATAGGGTTCATCGTTAAGGGTATCTCCGACACGAACAGCGACATAGAGCGTGAGCTTTTCACCGATGAAAACGGCGAAGCACTCTTTGAAAATCTCCCTATCGGCAAGTACACAGTAACAGAGGACGGCTCAACAGTTCCTTATGGCTATTTGGTAGCAGACTCAAAACAGGTCACTGTAGCATACGCACAGACAGTTGACACGGATATGGTCAACGAAAAAGTTCTTGACACAAAACAGGCTGATGTATACCGCCATTCACTGGATTCTGTGGTGCAGTTCGTTGTTTCTCAAA
>NZ_JAOQJZ010000008.1:116303-157193 GCF_025567495.1 Hominimerdicola aceti
TATAAAGCTTAAGTTTTCGCAAGAACAGATACTTGCATTAAAACAGGCTGTGGTGGCAGCTGCACAAAATGGTGAACATAACATACGGCATTGGGTAAGCGTCCGATATTCGCCCGATGAGCTACAGCATATATCATCTTTAGTAGCAGACTACTACTCTCAAAGTGTAATAGAGCATTCAAGGCAGAACGTTCAAGCGGTTGAAGTCCAGGACAACTCTGCCGATACAATGACTTGAAGGTATGTGATACACCTCAAATACTGCTTGACGTTGGCTGTGAGCAACTTCCAATGCTTTATACGCAAAAACATTTGAAAAAAGTTGTTCAACCAAAAGATTTGGAAAAGCATACACATTGCTTAACTACAGAACAAATAAAAAAGCTACCTGAATGGCTTGCAGATCCAGTAATGATATATGACTCATTATCAAGACAGGATAGTTTAGTAGTTGTAACATCAGAAATTGATATTGATAATGAGCCTATAATCGTAAGTGTCCGTCCAAGTGGTAATGGAAATTATAATCTTAGAAGAGTAAGCTCAAATTTTATAACAAGTGTATATGGGAGAGAAAACTTTGACAGACATTTGGAGCTAGAGTTACAAGCAGATAATATCTTGTATATAAACAAACAAAAAAGTCAAGAACTGTTCAGTGTGCTGCGACTACAATTCTCGCAGGGCTTAAACGCTCTTGACTCTAATATTATTATACACCAAAGTCGCAATATTGTCAAGGGTATGCAGCAGGAAAATATTGAATACAAGGATTATTCTGTTACACAGCAGGATATTGATATTCTTCGTTCGATAGAGCTAAGAAAAAGCGTACTCAATTTCACTGCGGAAGAATTACAGCTGACAAAGGATTGGGCTGAAAGGTTTGAAAATGACATACACAAAAAAATCGCCGTTTTATAGAGCTGTAAACGGCGAGTGGAGAGATAAAGAAACAACAAGGGCAGAAATTCTTTCAATTTCAAACTATAACGTCGACTTTAAGAAAATTCGTGAGGATATAAAAAATCAGACAATAGTACGTGGAGTTTTTACAAATAATGATACTGCTTGGAATATACAGATAAGCAGAAATGGTTTAGAAGACTCCGTCAAATATGGGTTTAAACACAAAGATACAACTGTATACAATATGCTATATCAGTTGCCAAAGCTTGTTGAGAATAGTATTTTACTTGATAGTTTTATTTCTGAAAGAAACAATTCAAACAAAGCATACAATACAGCTTTTATGCACAAATTGTATGGTGTATGCAGAGTTGATGACAAACCATACCTTGCGAAAATAACGGTTGAAGAATTTGCAAATGGGCAATCAGGTACACTTATGAGAATGTACAATTTTCAAGACATAAAAATAGAGCCTATCAGGCTCATAGAGTTCACTGAAGAACAGCTAGCTCGTTCAGTCCTGAAAGGTTCTAATATTAGTATATCAGATTTGTTCAAAGTTGTCAAACACTATGATAATGATTTTTACATTAATCACAGTGAACAAAAAAGTCAAGAACTGTTCAGTGTGCTGGGACTACAATCATCCCAGGGCTTAAACATTCTTGACCCTAATGTTATTATACACCAAAGTCGCAATATTGTCAAGGGTATGCAGAAGGAAAATAATGCAGAACAACTCTCTTTCTTTGAAAATTCGACATTGGAAGATACGGAAGTTGAGATACCTTTTGCAGTTGGTGATGAAATAGATTATGGCGAACGCCATTACACGATTTCAAAAATCGACAAAGAGAAAAATACAGTTACGCTCCTTGACTATAACACAGGTTGGTATCCTATTTCTCATGATGAGGACCTGTCAATGGTCATTGCCGAGTTTGAAGCGGTGAGGGAAAAGGAGATAGCTGGTTTTGTCAATATCACTTGACACATTTTATTCGAACAAGAATTATGCAACGAGAAAGATATGATCATAGTAGAGCTTTCTTCGGGCTGCCGGAGGCAGCCCACCGTTGGCGGTGCAGATTCTTCTGTTGGTCCAGTAACTCATATAATATCTCCAGATCATAGTCTTCAACTCTTTCATAGTGTAGTTCTCCGGCTTGTCCTCACGGCTGTAGAACAGCTCTTCTTTCATTCTTGCACACATACTTTCACAGCTAACGGAAAACTGTATCTAAAAAGGATAAAAGTCTTGACTTAGCGCAAGGTATAGAGTATACTTTAGATAAATAATAAGGGGGTGTCAGTTGTGAGTGTATTTCCCGTAAGAGCTAGTGGAGATGAAAACGTCTTAAAACACATTTTTCCCACAAAGCAGGCTGATATTCAGAAATTACTTGAGTATGTTAAGAGCAACTCAGAAATAAAGAAGGTCATTGTGTTTGGAAGCGCAGTAACATGGCAGTGCCGCCCGACAAATGACATAGATATTGCGGTACAATATGCTTCTGACAGGAAGTTTGCTGATATTGCCGCTGATTTAAGAAAATAAATGACTTCTGAATGTGATGTTGTAGATTATGATGATATTCACAGCGTATTTCTTAAACAGGAAATAGACAAGAAAGGAGTGCTTATCTATGACGGACAAAATCTATAGCATTGATGAAATAAAGCACTTAGTCGCTCCTGTTGCGAAAGAGTTTGAGCTTAATGAGATTTATCTTTTTGGCTCGTATTCCCGTGATACAGCCAATAAAGATAGTGATATCGATTTATATATACCTATTTTGCCCTCCAAAATAGGTATAAGGTATTTTGGTATGCTTGAAACTCTTAAGGATACATTTCAGAAGGATATCGATATTATCACTGACGATACTGTATTTTTGTCAGCTGAGGAACATGATAAATTTATGTTGGAAATAATGAAAGATAGGGTGATTATTTATAAACTATGCTTAAGGATCTGAATTTCAGGCCCTTTTTTTGTTGCCTAAATATATTGGAAAGGAGGAAAGAAAATGCGCATACCAAACAGCTTTATAACGGACCTCAGAAGCAATTACACAGATTTTGCCGTAGCCTGCAAACTATATAGCCTTGTCAGCTCTCATACCAAGCGTAGCAGCAACGGCTATGAAGTTTGCATTAAGCAGGAAACTATAGCTGCTTCCTGCAAATGCTCTGTATCAAGCGTAAAACGCTCTGTGTGCCGTCTTGAAGAAATGGATATAATTTCGTTTGGACGGCTCTGAGGGGCGTTTAGGGGCATATCACTATGCGTTGAAGCCTTATGACCTGAGCAAAAACTATTTTTTTATGAATAATCGTAAGGCGTACTCTGCCAAATTGTCACCAAAGCTTTTCTATGTGTATGCAGTATTCTGCAAACTCATGTGCAATGATATAGCAAGATTTTATCAGTCGCTTAATGACCTTTCTGCGCTCATCAGGCTGAGTAGGGCAGAAGTGTCAAAGGTCATAGCGGTGCTTATTGACAGGTCCATGGTGCGCAAACAGCTCAAACGAACTAGAGCAGGAGATTATACGGACAATACATATTTCATCGTCACTCGTAAACAAGGTTGCATAAAAAAAGCAGGACCTAGATCCAATAGGTCCTGCTCAAATGGTTTGTGTTCTCGTGGGAGTTCACAACTCAAACAGCTATATAATAACACCTCGAACGGAATTTGTCAATCCTTTTTACGAAATTTTTTATTATATAAGCCGATTATATTTTATTATGGGGGTAGTCCCTGATTTGCACCGTCATATTTATAACCCACTTTGTATTAATATCTAAAAAAGGTCAGATAGAGTAATTCTGTTATATTACTTAGTTCAGAATATGTAGTAATATATATGGCTTTTGATTTTTTTGAAATTGGCCCTTTTGCCTTTTTTTAGATAATTTTAGGAGAACTTTTTTATGTTGAGAAGAGAATATTTGATAAGATTGCGTACAGATATGCACTTTACACGAGAAAACATTGCTAAAGAGCTTGGCGTTAAAGACCGCTATCTCAAAAACATAGAGGACGGGCGAAGCCTATCTACGGAAGCTATAACACGGCATTTTATTGTTTTGTCAAAGCTTTTTGGTATATCAATAACCGACTTGGTGGCAATGGAAGCACTATACCAAGTTGCCAATATTGAGCTGATAGATACGATGTCAAATGAAACCACCGAGAGCAGTATTGACAATGTCGACTGATTTCGTCTTGTTTTCCTCAAAGCAATGACTATATATGTTTAACGTTGTAGTTGGGGTTGAGTGACCTAGTGTCGCTGATACAGTTACAGCGTCTATGCCAGCATTTATCTGCAGACTGGCGTTGAGATGTCTGAACGTATGAACGCCATAGAAAGGCAACCTAGATGCTGCACACATAACTCTGAGCCAACCATATGGTGTATTCGGGTGCATTGGCGTTCCGTCCCTTTTGGTGAAAAGTCTGCCTGATTTTGTGATTTTTTCGCCTTTGTTTTTTGCATAAGTGAAGTCATGTTCCTGTGCTAACTGAAACATAATCAGAAGTTGTGTAAGCTCTTTTGTAATGCTTACAGTACGCTGTGACTTTTTGGTTTTTGTAGTATCAGTATAGATTCCACGGCTTTTTGTGTAGTTTGACGTCCGCGGACTGTGAAGCACTTTTATTTTTTTCATTGTAATTAACCTTAGCGGTTAATATATATCCCCGTTAGGCTTAAGGACCTTTCGGCTGGACTCAGAATAAGACATAATGATGTGTAATCTTTGCGAAATCACTAACAACTGCGCCGTGATGGACACTAGCGAGTATAGACACTGTGGTGCTGAGCTACCTGTGAGAGTAACAAAGCAAGGGCGTCAACTTCGAGCCGACATTGTCGTAATGTAGTCCCATTGTTTGAATGTCACTGCAGATGTTTCGTGCGCCAAAGGGAAAAATCATTATATAGCGCAAGCAAAAAAATCAATACGATTACGGATTGTTTTTACATACACTCGGTCAAGCGGTATGCTTGGCTGACCAAAGAGCATTTCAGCGAGTGCTTTTTGGTCAATCAAACATGGTCACTGTTTTTTTAGATAAAATTTGAAGTCCGCAGATAAACTCTACGGACTTCCTAAGTGTTGTTGTGTTGGGACTATGAAATAGATGACATTAATTTTATGCCTTATTCAAATAAAATTATACATACTTTTGTTTTTTTCTTATTTAATAAGCTTCAAATAAATTGATAACATAACAAAAATGAATAAACCGCACAAGACGGATGTTTATGTGCAATTTAAAGCTGAGTCTAGTAATAATTCAAATCAAGCAATGTAGTTAATTAATATTTACCAAGCAAATTAATGTTCTTCTTTTGATATCTATACTTACTGATACTCATTTCGCTTTGCATAAGCTAAACTTTTTAAACTTTCAGATTCATTCGACGTAAGCTGAACGGAAATACTACGCTCTAATCTATAAGCTGCTTTAGAAGAAATGCGTCCCTTTGGAGGATCAATCAACTTGATTTTTCCAGCCGACTGGCTTAATTCTTTTGGAATATATCTACTTAATTTTCTCATAAAAACCTCACTATTAAAAAACTAAAAAACACTATCATTTTCATTAGGGCACTATATAGGTATCTATTGAAAACAATATGTCTCTCAAAACAGGTTTAGCCACAAGGCACATATAAGTTTATCACATTTCATGAATTTTGTCAACCCCAAAATTTATTATATGATGTATGAGACTAAAATAACAATCTTGTTCAAAATTTCAAAAGATTCTTAGAATATCCTATAAATCGAGGATCTGTTTGAAGTCCTAGCCACTGTGACATATTTATATCGTTTTGAAATGGCAATCTAAATGCTAAATACTCAGGAAACCTCATTAAAATAAGGCTTTTTGGTCCTCGACTTGGTGCAGAAGTAGCATCAATAATGTACTCACAAAAAGCCTTCTTTTCGTCGTTACTATTAAAATACTCATCTTCCTTATATAGTTCACAAACCCATACAAAGCGTGGCATTGGTATTGAAGCATAGTAATGCTTCAGTTCAATATCATTATAATTTGCCACTCTGTAATTTTTTAAGCTTTTAGAAGAAGCCATGAACATTCTAAAAATTACTTTTTCATTTTCGTCCAATATATTTTCTGAATATACAGAAAAGCCAAAATTATCATCATATAATAAATCACGAAAAATTGTTTCTGCATCCACCGCATCCATAAACATCCTTTTATATAAAGGGACCGATAATCCATCAACAAGCATATTTTTTGAAAAAGCTGAAAAGCATTTTATTTGATATACCGGAACATTATCATCAACAATTACATAATCCTCAAAAAAATCAGCGGAGTTTATTATAGGATTTTTATGATTATTATTTCTATTCTTATATGGTATATAGCAATTTTTGCTTGCTCTTTTGTAAAGGTCACTTTTGGACTTTCCATGCCCTATACATACAATTGAATGATTTTCATTAGATGAAGATTGGACGGTAGATGTAAGATTGACAGCTACTGGTATGCCAGATTCTATATAATAGTGCAGTATTCTCCTTAATTTATCGTTTTTTGTCAAAGAAGAGAATACATTATTATCCATGCCAAACAATGTATATAATCTTGGAGCAAAGCCAAACTCTGACATTACTTTGGTTAAAATTGGATATGTCGTTCCGCGAGATGGTAAAACGCGCTCATAATTATGCTTTTCTTCACAAGAGATAATATTACTAGGTGTTACAATTCGATAATCATTATAAGAATTTGAATAATAATCAAATATATTTAGCATTGTTATTTCAGCACATCGCATTGTTTCTTGATCCTGAGAACGATATGGAAATGCTTTAACCTGTAGAGGACGCCCAAAAATATTTAATTTGAACGCTGATAATCTCATGTAACACTCTGTTTCACTAAAAGGTATAAAATGTGGAGAAAACAAAGTTCTTCCTATCGCTCCTTTTACTAACGGATTGATTACACAACTTCCAATAAAATCTTGATTTAATTGTTCTATTTCGGCTGTGTAAAAAGCATCTCTAGAGTACATACCATTTATAAATGATAATCGCACAGATGATCTATTGACAGAAAAGTGCTGATTGGAATAATACATATAAAATGTATCTCTGTAACTTTGATCAATATAATAAGGTTCTACAACTAAAGTAAAAGGACAACTAATCTTATTCAAAAGTTTTACAAACCTACCTATTATTGAATGTGAAAATGTTGCTTCAATTGAATCTAAAATTTGATTATCTGCATCTTGTTCAAAAAAATCTATATATTCATCCGAAAATAAATATGTGCATAGTTCTTTTAATACGTCTTTCTTATTGTCATCGTTCACCATACTGAACGCAAGAAACTCTTCTTCCCCTGATATAAACATTTATATCTGCACTCCTCAGAATTATAATAAATATTATATTTAATACTTAAAATGATATCGGTATGTACCGTCATCTTTTTTTTTCTTAATTATCAATTTCTTATTTTCTAAGGAGGTCATAGCTGCTTTTATTTTACCGTCATCACAAAAGTCACAACTATCATCATCTGCGTTGTAATAATCACATACCCAAGTAGAATTATGCATATTACAAGTAATATTTGAATCTTTAGGCAACCATGATTTCAATTCGCTTAATGAGAAACCCTGTTTTCCATGTTCTTTATGATGCGTCATTGCCTGAAAATACACGCAAAAATCTCCATCATCCAACTCACTTGCGTTTCGAAACAATTCATATAGTTCAAATGCGCAAGTGCCTATAAGTATAGGAAGTGTTGTACCTGTAACACCTTTAAACAATACGTCAACAAAACCAGCATTTATACTAGCTTTAACTAAAGCTAAGATACTGTCTTTAATGATAATGCATTTTTTCCCAACTAAGAACTCGCTAGGTGCATCAACATTATTGTCCCAGATTTCAACGCTCTCCTTATTATTTGTATCATCGCTACAATAGTCGTTAAAGAATGCGGAAAAAACAATCTGCTTTTTTATCTTTTTTTCCTCATCGGATGATGTTTCTACCTCATTAAAAATTCCATCTAGTAACTCGTAGAATTCTTCATTGGTCACCTGATAATCAGCCATCTCAATCCTCCTCCAAATTATATAGTCCCAAATTGAACGTTGCTACCTAAAATGTATAATTTATAGCAGCCTATTTTCAATGATAAGTTAATTATACCATATTAATGAAATGTCGTCAATACACCATATCCAGCTAATTAATAATTAAAATTCTCAAAACGTTAGGGTTAAATATATATGCACCAAGAGTTGGCTGATTTGCACAACAACTAACAGAATAACTAGAAGGCTATTGTTCGTTTAAATAATTAAGTCAATGCTGTCAATAAAGATTATTTATATTCATAATCACTTACCTATTTATCATCTAAATAGAATAATATACAATTATCATTCCTTGAAAATCTCTCAATAATTATACAATCACTCGATCCCACTCAACTCCTGATAAAGCCTTTTAGCATAACTATCAGTCATACCGCAGACGAAATCAGTTACCAGAAGCAGTCTGAGATACAGCTTTTCTTTATCGCTCTTACCCTCAGAATATATTGTGTAAATTTGGCGGTAGTTCTCGGAAATCATACACATAAGCCTGTCCTCCATAGGTGAAAGCTTTACCTCCGTATCATAATGGATTGCCGCAGGAATGAAATTGTCGAGCAGAAAATTGATTATATTACCCGCTGAGATCTCCATTTTAAGTATCGGCTTAGAACGGAAAACATACTCGTATGCTATACCCCCTAAAGCCTTTGACAGAGCATTTCCACGTGATACAGAAAGCACATCTTTAGTGAATGTGCCTTCCATTATACTTCTGTAATTTCTTGTGAAACCATATGAAGCACAGTATAAAAGATTTCCCTGTATACTGATAACCCAATTCTGAACCGCATTAAGCTCGGGATTTGCTATTTTCTTAGCTTTAGCATTTTGATATTTTGTTTCCAACCAATCGATCATATTGGTATAATTTTTTCTCTCATCTTCATCGGCGCATTTACTTATGTATTTCTCACTTCTTAACTCTTCAAGAAGCTGATCATAACTCAGGAATCCTTTCTTAACTGCGTCCTCTATGTCAGCTGTCAGATAAGCTATATCATCGGCGGCTTCAAGCAAATATGTAAGTGGATACCGGCAACCTGCTGCACCGGTCGAAGATGTAATATCTTCAAAAAGCTCTTTTTCTGCAAGGTAATATCCCATCTTCTTAGTCTTGATATTACCACTGTGCTTATCTATTTCACAAGATGAAATCGGATACTTTATCAGCGTATTGAGCAAAGCATAAGTAAGATGCATACCGTTTTCATCAACAAGATAGTGCAGCTTTGTCAGCAAGCGAAGAGCCTGGGCATTACCCTCAAAACGAAGCAGATCGCTTTTCATCTGCTCGTCTAAATACCGATCAAGCGTAGTTCCGTCAAATTCAATTTTCGTTAGATTTGCTTCAAACCAGTTTCTGATGGAATCTTCACCAAAATGTCCGAAAGGAGGATTGCCTATATCATGCAGCAGCCCTGCACATTCGAGTATACTGCAAACGTTATCTTTTATTTCCGTAGTAAGTTCACTATCGATATTTTTGTCGATCAAATACTGAAAAGAAGTCTGTCCCAATGATTTGGCAAATGACGAAACTTCAAGAGAATGGGTTAGCCTTGTGCGCACAAAATCACTTTTATCCAAAGGGAAAACCTGAGTTTTATCCTGCAAACGTCTAAATGACGCACTGCATATTATTCTGTGATAATCCTTTTGAAACTCGTTGCGAAGATCTTTTTTACTTGGATATTTAGATCTAGTCTGACGTTTTTCACACAAAAGCTTTTCCCAATTCATTACAAGCCCTCTCTTTGCTGTTAATTCAAATAAACAAAAGACTGTGGTGCGTTTTTTAATCCATAATCAGAAAGACTTAGTGGATTTTTGAAATAATTAACTGTGCCTAGGCAGTATGCAAATGCAGTCTTCTTTTTATGATAATATAAATCAAAAAAATTCTTATTTATCCCAGCACCAATACAAGTTTGATTCCATACAACTTCAGGTGTACCTTCAATCAAACCTACAACTTCGACCTCACCAACAATTTTCATAACAGGAGCCGTTGAATAAATAACTATACTGTCTATTTTTCTTTTACATTTTACTTTTCTATACTCAAACACTTTTTTCCCTGACATAATATTATCAACGTGTTCAGGGTTAATTGACATAAGAACTTTACACACCCTTACCACCTCCAATATCATTATATCATATTTTGAATTGTGTTTTCAAGGCTATTTGATTAATTTCCCGATGTTCTGTTTTGCATAGGAAAGTATTGATTTAAAATCAGACATACTATACATTGCCTGGAATGGATGACCATCTTTCCATATTCCATTATTTTTTAATGTGAAGTAGTTCACATTATTTCCTTCACCAAAAGCATGATCATATACAATCTCAAGAACATATAAATTTCGCTGTGAATAAAATGACTCAATCTCTTCAGATGAAAATACAGATTTATTTCCAACCAAAACCTTATAATCTTCCAAAGCCATATACTCTACATAATTTTGTTTAATTTTAATGCACCTTACAATGGTACCATACGATGTTATGACGGATTTAAATTTTTTGTTTTCACCCGCAAACTTTCGGTAAATTAGTATCGGCTGATTTTCTTTGTAAACTGGCTCACTGTAAGGAAAGAATAAATACGTTTTTGTCATTCCATTTGCAGCAGCAAATTCTTCTGTTTCTTGTTTGGTATTCTTTAATTCAGAGTATGGGAACAATTTATCATGCCATTTTTCATCAATAGGAAGTAATGCAAATTCGTTTTGATCTTGGTTAATAAATGGGAAAGATGTGTATGGAGTAGAAAAATCTATCTCCTTTTTACTTCTAACATATATCCCTTCATTGTTTGGATTATATCCGGCCAATATAAATCCAAACTTTTTAAGCATTTCAATTAATTTCATATGCTTATCATATACGGTTACATAAATCTCTTCGTCATCGGATTCGAGCCAATTCCAAAGAGCAATTCCAATAGCTCCTTCTCCCAAACGGTTACCTTGAACCCTATCTGATAGCTTCAAAGTGCTTATTTTCAGACGTTTGCATGTTGGCAATTTCCCATTTTGCATTTGTATGGTTTCTACTTCGTCAAATTTAAGCATTACAAAAGCACCTAATCCGTTTTCATCAATATATGTGAATGCCTGTTTTTCTTCTCTAGCTTTTTTCAAATACCAATTTTCAAATTCAGGATAATCGTATTTAAGTGAATCAAAAAAAGGATCATTAATATCACATTCAGACAACAATCTCCATTTGTATGCGCCTGCCATAAATCACACTCTCCTTATTATTTCTACTATTTCATCAATTTTAAAATCATCATCGATCGTCAGGAATTTAATTTTTAACATTTTAGACAATTCTTTTGCATATTGAATTTCTTCATATTGAAACGATTTGAGAAAGTCTATATTATATTTTTGATTGTCACGATCCTTTAACCTTTTAAAAATCTCATTAGGATCTGACACCTTAGTTATGATAATTTTCGGATTCAATTTAATTATAACGTCACTATTAATTCTACAGATTTCACCATCGCCATTAAGCAAACACAAATGTCCATCCCAAATATATGGATTCCCATCATTTAAAGAATTCATAGCTTTTATGAGAACGCACTGATTGTCATCTATATTATTGATTAACTTATTTGAACTGTATGCTTCTTTTTTATATTTAGCAACCAGATGACTGGCTGAACAAGTCGGAATATTGTACTTGTTCAATTCCTTACACAGATACGATTTGCCTGAACCGTGAATTCCGCTAAGAAAAATCATTCATATCTTCCTTCTTGGACATTTGTCTATCCTACAAATGTATATTTACTATAAAACTAAATAGAGCGTTTTTAATAATATTGTTATGCACTTTTCGTTTCGACAAGCGTATGATTATTTCAACTTTCTACACATACAGACTTTTACGACAAAATATAATTTTATTTTTCAAGAAAATCTTATTTGTTATATTATACTACATTTATTCAACACATTTTTAAAAGTCGGTACGAATAGTATAGTTTTATGGTACGAAATCAATATGCGTCATTTTTACATAGCTTTTCTTCACACTCCACAAAATCCTTCGCCAACTGCACCGCCTCCGTAAAGCTGTTCTCCAGTATCTCAAACCCCACAGCCGCAGAAAAGTTGTATATCTCGACCTGCTCGGTTTCGTCAGCGAAAACCTGTATCAAAAAGCCCTCACAGAGAATTTTATCGCCTTTCTTGTCAACTTTGGGGATATATTTGTCTGGTGTAATTCTCACATAAAAATCCTTGTATCTCATTTCACCACCTCCTTAAAGCTTCATCTGAAGATCATCATCTTCGTCAAGCTCTTCATCTTGAATTTCATCAAAATACTGTTCGCAAACTGAACGTTCAAGTGCCGCCCTCAGATAGCTTGTGTCCATACCGTTCGCCTCATATCCCTGATTTATGACGCTGTAATAATAACTGGTCGGCGGCGATATCTGTCCTTTGTTCATCAAGTACGCCATGCACTCTTTCTTTTCTCCGTCTACCTCTATCTCAAACAGCTCCTTGCGGTAAAGATTTGGAAAGCCCTCATACCTGTCAAGACTGTGTTCGTCACGTCCGTCTATCTCCCATATGAGTATGGGGACTTCCGATTTATCATTCGGCACGATCGTCGCAACGCCTCTGAACTCTAGCTCATAGCCTTTCAGCATTTCTTTGCCGATGACCTTTGAATTCGGGCAGCGGTTTGACATTTGTTCAAGATTGATGTTGCTGCCATAGGCGATATATAATCTTCTGTATTCCATAAAAATCTCCTTTTCAAATTTACATACTCATTTCAAGTTCTTCAATGCCGTCACATTCGTTTTCTAACGGCTCGTTGTTTTCATCGGGTATACACTCGGTTTCATCATCGGAATGGCACACAGGCTCGGCACGCCGCTCACGAGCCGCTTGTTTTTCAAACTCTCGTTTTTCTTTTAGCTTTGCCCTTGCCGCAATGCCGTCCTCCGGATGTCGCCAGGCTATGTCACCCTCAAGATGTTTCAGCAGATGTGCCCTGCAATTTTTGAATTCTTCACCTATCAGCCCAAGGTTTAAAAGCCATACTCTGAAACTGTATCTCATATTATCACTTTGTGAAACGTGGGGAGAACAATATTTCTTGGTCACAGCCGCATTGCTTATGGCTAATGCAAGCACTATCTGACTTCTTACCTCGCCGGCGTGAAGTGAACCATTGTACGCCCTTATCTCATAATGCCCGTGCTGAAAAAAGCTGTGCAGATTGCAGATCACATATCGGCTGTTCGAGTAATGCTGAAACTGCTCACTCATCCTTCCACGATACCAAAGCTTTTTTATCTCCTCCATATCTTTGGGTTTCTTGCGGTTTATGTTCTCTATGAACTGCTTGTCCATCTTGTGGCAGTAGGATTCACGGGCAGATGATACCTGCAAAGCGTCCCACAGAAAGTTCTCCTTGCTTGCGAAAATGTTTACAAGATTTCGTATCTGCTGCGGTGTATAATCGTCGGCTGAAATGTGTATATGAGTGCCTGCACAATATCTAGGACCTGTTACTCCGCCTGCACGGCGTAATGCTCTGACAACTTCCTGCAAAAGCGGAATATCCTCATATTCCAGCACAGGAGAATTCATTTCCACGCTGTAAGATTTAGACGCATGTTCACCATTGGCATTGTAACAGTTGATACTTCCGTCATAAACTATCGCCCACTTTCTGTTCTTTGAATCAGTTACAATGTATTTGTCATAGCTTCCACCCTCGTGTTCAACACGCCCGTCAAGGACATTTGCCATAGCCTTTGCCGCCTGACTTCGTGTAAGTCCTGTCATTTCTATCTCTATACCGAATTTTCTTGTTTTTATGCCGTCAAAGTTTTTGGACAATGCTGCACCTCCCAACAAAAAACAGCCTGCGAATATATCGCAAGCCGTAAATTTTGATCGTTATTCAATTTCAGTCCTGACCTCATACCCACCTTTAAAGATCACCAGTATCTCCGTCTTGCTCAGAACCTTCACACATTCTATCAGCTTTCTGATAAGCACATTATCGAACGTTTCCAGCTCGAATTTCTCATGCTCTATCATATCTATTATCTTATCAAGCTTGGCTTGAGTTTCGGCGGAAGTTTGATTTTTTGATTTCAGCATTGCAAGTCTTTCACTCAGGCTTTGCTCTTCCTCATACAGCTTTTCAAACTCGCTGTCCAGCTTGTCCTCATCACAGCCGCCTGTTGCTATGAGACTTATCAGATCACTTCTTGCCTTGTCGATCTCTTTAAGCCTTTTTTCGATCGCTGCGATCTCTTCCTGCCCATGACATTCAAGCACATTGCTGATATTCGCTTTTAAGATTTTTTCAACATCGTTACCACAAGAGTAGTAGTTATTTATCGCTCGTATTATGGCTTTGTGGAGCTGTTCTTCCTTTATCGTGGGCGAATCGGGGCAATATCTTTTGCCATGTTCCAGCCGGCTTATACACCGCCAGACTATTAACTTTTTCCCTCTTGAAGTCCACGTTGTACGGCGGTAAGGCGTGCCGCATTTTCCGCAGATAAGCAGTTCCGTAAGTGCATATTTACTGCTGTATTTTCCTTGCTCGGTAGTAGTTTTATCGCTGATTTTACGCTTAGAACTTCGCCTTGCAAGCTCCTGCTGAACTCTATTGTATGTGTCACGGTCGATTATGGGTTCATGATGATCTGTCACAAGATACATCGGGCGTTCGCCGTGATTTTTAACTATCTTGTGAGTGATACAATCTGAGGTAAAAGTCTTTTGCAGAAGTGCGTCGCCTGCATACTTTTCGTTTTTCAAAATGCTGCGGATAAGTGATTCGTTCCATACTTTCTTTCCCTGTGAAGTCAAAATGCCTTTGTTCTCGAGGAGCTTTTTTATCCTGCTCATGCTGTATCCGTCGAGAAACAGCGTATATATCAGCCTTACTGTTTCAGCCTCTTCGGGTACTATCTCCGGTTTTCCGTCTTCACCTTTTTTATACCCAAGCAGATATTTATACTGGAACTGCACCTTGCCCTCACGGTAGGCTTTTTCTTTGCCCCAGCTTACGTTTTTACTTATGGATTCCGATTCTGCCTGTGCAAAACTTCCATACAGAGCTATCATAAATTCCGATGTCATAGTTAAGGTGTTTATGTTTTCTTTTTCAAAGATAACGCCTATCCCCAAGTCTTTAAGTTGTCTGACATATTCAAGGCAATCCACAGTATTTCGTGCAAATCGGCTTATGGATTTTGTGATAACAAGGTCTATTTTCTTGTTTCTGCACATACGAATCATGCGGTTAAATTCTGTTCGCTTTTTTGTCTGAGTTCCGCTTATACCCTCATCTGCAAATATCCCCGCAAGCGTCCATTCTTTTTTTCTGTTGATAAGATCGGTGTAATATGCGATCTGGACCTGATAGCTGTTCTGCTGTTCTTCCTGAGCCGTAGATACTCGGCAGTATGCGGCAACTCTTAACTGGTGGTATTTACTGCGACTTTCAGCTGTCTGCACTTTCGCAGGGATTATCGTTACATTGGGTGCTGTGGACATTATTTTCACTCCTTGACGTTTTGACTTTTTCAGTAATATTCTTGATCCTTACTCCGTTGATAAGCTCGGCCTCTATGGTACAAAAATGGCTTATCCAGATTCGTGAAACACACGCTTCGAATAAGCCGATATCGAGTATATTTAATTGTTTGTTATTCTCAAGTAAATTACGTAGTTCTTCTGTCTTCTGCGGACTTTCATTGTAAGTGCAGCAGTCGTATTTCATTTCGGCAAGCCTGAAAATTTCAGCTTTAACTCTGTCAAAATCCACTTGCGGAGAATCTGTCATATGATTGATCTCATTTTGCTTACGGACTATATCCGCAGTAGGCGAATATGTGCTTATTTCGCCGCCCGATTCCAACAGACTCGGATTCACAATAGCCGAATTCAGAACATTAAGAACTGCTCCTATTATCATTTGATCTGTAAGCCGAAATTCAAGCTTGTAACAATCGGGATTTCTGCAATCCCACTTTTCATATTTTGAATTGCCGCCTATCCTTGAAAGTCTGTGACCACATTCAGTGCAGTATGTACGTTTTCTGATTTTTTGTAAATCATCGGGTATCAGATCAAGTGTTGTTGCTTTCTTTACTCGCTTTTCGTTTGCTCTCTTGAAAATATCATCGGTGATCAACTGCGGGTATGTATCATTGCCTAAATACTTATCATTTTCAATGATCCGCTTGACCATATTTTTGTTCCACTTATCCGAAACAGCATTGTAGCGAATTTTCTCTGTTTGCATAAGCTTTGCGATCTCTGACAAACTTCTGCCTTCCAGATACTCGTCAAAAATTGTAACAACGGCGTATACTTCTTTGGGTTCGGTTGTTATCTCACCGTTTTTCATACAGTATCCGAATGGGATTGTACGATTCTTTGCCATGACATTGCCTCCTTTCAGACTACAATAATATCACATTTTCTGCTGAAAAGCTATTACCAACAGCAACAAAAAACTGCCTTGCAATTTTACCTGCAAAGCATTTTCAGCTATATTTTTTCTTTAAACTTTAATCCACCTATCAAATGAAACTCCAGTTCATGCTGATTAATTACAATAATCTTCTCAACTATACTCTCAAATGCTAATTCTTCAAACTCGGTTATAGGCTTATCACGCCTTTCAAAAAAGTCAATTAACATTTCGATCTGATCAAGTGTTTCGTCCTCATCGTCTGAGCGTGTAAACTTTTTCAGTTCTGCTTGCAGCTTATTGATCTTTGCCGTAAGCTCAGTAGTCTGCTCAATGTATTTAGCCTCGTCAAGAAAGCCCTTAGTTTTCAATCTTGCAAGTACATGAGTCTGTTCACGAAGCTTAGCGATTTCTTTGCTAATGTCCATTACCTGAGTTTTACCGCTGAATTTTCTGAATTTTAAGTCCTGCAATGCTGTTTGAAGAGGTACAAGTATTTGCTTATAATCATGCCATAATTTATTGTGAAGTCTTATAAAACTTTGCTTGATAAACTTTTCCTCAACTCGTTTATTCATGCACAATTCTGCTAAATTATCGTGTTTGCGGCAAACCCAGTATATTTTATTTCTACTATCTTTGCGTTTGTATTTTGTTCCACAGTTGGCACATATCAGTTTTCCTCTGAACGGTGATTCAGACACTATATTTTTATGTTTTCTGCTTTCAATCAATTTTTGAGCTTTTTCAAATATTTCTATCGAAATTATTGCTTCATGAGTATTCTGAATACAATATTTGTTTAATTGTCCATTGTTTTGAATCTTTCTATATGGAAGATTATTTGTTGTAAATGTTTTTTGATAGACTGAATCGCCAATATATTTTTCGTTGGAAAGAATATATCGAATGCCGTAATAACTAAATTTATCTTTATACACTTTGTACTTGCTCTGACAGATTTCTGAAATTCGCTGATAACCAATACCATTCAAAAACATATCAAAAATTTCTTCCACAATCTGAGCTTGAATTTTGTCAATAATCAATGCGCCATTATTTAACTTAAAACCAAATGGTGCAGAAAAAACATTTACAATTCCTTTTTCAAATCTTTTTTGATAACTCCATTTCAAGTTTTTTGAAATGGATACCGATTCCTCCTGAGCCAGACCGCCCATAATGGTTATCATCATTTCATCAGTCAGTTTTGCGGTATCAATGTTTTCTTTCTCAAAGAATACTGTTATTCCAAGGCTTTTAAGCTCCCTTATATTTTTCAGACAATCCTTAGTGTTTCGGGCAAATCGGCTGATAGACTTTGTGTATATCCTGTCTATCTTACCTTTCCGACAGTCGCTTATCATTCGCTGAAACTCATCACGCTTGTCCTCACGAGTACCTGTTATTCCCTCATCTGCATATATGTCAACAAGCTGTTCTCTGTCAGACTTTTCGAAAGCTTTCTCGTAATATCTTGTCTGAGCCATAAAGGAATTAAGCTGATCTTCGCTGTTTGATGACACACGGCAGTATGCCGCACAGCGGAGCTTATGGTTTTGTTCTTCTGATATTGTCGGCTGTATTATCGTTACCGTTGTCATTTTCTCACCTCCGTTTTACCAACAATGATACCACAAATCTTTATGGAATGGTATCACTATACTTGATAAAATTACTTATCCGAATCTGTGCAGTTTTCACGTTTGTCGGCTTGTCCTGCGGTTATGCACAAAGCCATTGCAAATACGCCGACTGTACCGCCTATGATTAATCCGATAATAAATCCTACCATTTCAATTTCTCCTTAAGCTGCGTCTTTTGATGACGCAAATTCTTTGTATATATCTTCTGTATTTCTGTTGATGTAATTCTGCTTTTCGCTTTCTTTAAGAAGTTTATCAAGCTTATCTGCGAATATCCTTGCCATAAAGTCGTTATACTCTGCCTGTCCGAACTTAGTCATCAAAATCCACTCCTATGCTTATTTTCATCGCTTTTTCTACTTTTTCCATAAGTTCAAGATCAACCGAACCCACATAATTTTTCAGACGATATCTGTCTATGGTCCGTATCTGCTCTGCAAGAACGATCGAATCTTTGGGCAATGCTTTTGAACCCTTGATATGGATATGCGTGGGAAGATGATTCTTTTGGGCTGTGGACAGCGGAAGAACCACGAGGGTGGGGCTGTACTTGTTTCCCACATTATTCTGCACTATCAGCACAGGCCGTATACCTCCTTGTTCCGAACCGACAACGGGATCAAGGTCTGCGTAAAAGATATCACCTCGTTTGATCAGCATTTTCCTTCACCTTTTTCTTTAGAGTTTCAAAAACTTTCTTATTCCTTATACAGCTATGAAACGGACAGAACAGCACATTTGTATCTCTGACATACCACACGCAGCCGCAGCATGGATGCTTGTCCGATAATCTGATTGTAGGAGCAGGAATATATACTCCAAATTTATTATATTCGTACCGAAAATCTGATTTTTCAGGCTTAACTTTTTCGCTCATATATCAGCCTCCTGACTTTTGTTAATTTATATGTAACAGGCGGTCTGCAAAAGTGTGCAAACCGCCTTTAATTCGTTTTGCCTTCGTCCGATCCATTTTGTTTCGGACGTTTTCCGCAATATTTATCCCCGATACCCGTTGCGGCGGAACTCTGCAGGCAATCGACAGCGTATCGATCTCATGGGCGTTTCACCCGCTCTTTTAGCCCCTACTGGGAAGTATCATTATCCTCACACGTTTCATCGCCTTTTCGGAAAGCTGTTCCGAATTTTGAAACGTCACATTTATCGCTCATCCTTTCGGAGTCTTGGCGTGTGGTTTCTTTGGCTGCCGAGATTTCATACCAGCCGTGTGATCAACGTACTTGCAGAGTTGATATTCTATTGTCAAGTTACTTGGAGCTTTTATTCTCCTTACACTTGTATAGGGGTAGAAGTCTGGTATTTAACAACCGTTTTTTATTGTGATCTCAAAAGTTTGTTAAGCTTGCACAAAATCCTACGTTTCTTTTTGTGAATATTTTGCTGAGTGGTATGTAGAAAACAAGCGACCTCGTTTTCCGTTTTATTTTCAAAATATATTGCAAAGATCAACCTTCGTTCATCCTCTGAAAGTTCATTCAGACAGCTATACAGCTTTTCGCATTTAATATTTTGTATCACTCTTCTTTCGACGTCGTCATTTTCTGTTCGGAACTCCTGAAAGTTTTCAAGTTCTCCGTTAATGTTTCCTTTCAACGCAGAGAACTGGATCTCGTGCTTATAGAACGATTTATTGTTGTCATCAATATTCCATTGGGTTCTATTGTAATATGTGCGGATCTTTTCGCTTACTTCAATTTCAACGTATCTTTTGGTTATAGTGTCATAAACACTTACTATGTTTTTGCTCATTTTTTATTCCTCCGTTTTGATTTTCTTGTTCTGAATCAAAACGAAGGCTTATGGATATTTGGCAATAAAACATTGCCAGTTTTTTAGAATGGGCATAAAAATAGACCTTTCTGCTTTTAAAACAAAAAGGTCTATAAAGAAAAAGGAGTATAACTTTCGGCTTTAAAAGCTTTTGTTATACTCCATATCAAGTTTATATCTATGTATTTAACTATATCGCTTTTTTCTAACAAAATAAACTATCGTAATAGTTATTCCAATGAATAGGACAGAGGCTATTATAATGATCCACAGCCAAAAATACCCGATATGAATATTATCGACCTCCTGAACACTGTATGTGTTGCCAGCAACATCTTCAAGTGTAATTCCTACATTATGCCAACCTCCGTTAAGCGTAAACGACAGGCTACCTTCAGCTGCCGAGTAAGTAAAATCAATCGCTTTACCGTTATCATATACTTTACACCTTGTTTCATCAAGTAACTCGCTTATATTTGTAACAGTAATTGTGCGAGATTCGTTTCCATAATACCAATGCCATGATTTCAAATCATTAGGAATATTACACGAAGGCGGAATATTATCAATATGCATTTTGCCCAAATCGATCCTTCCGTTTTCATTTTTTACAGACAAATATAGTTCTGTATCTGTATCTTCTTGAAAGTTTTCCTTAAAATAATCTGACTTCAAAGTATATCTGTAAACACTTACACCATACATACTATTATCAGTCTGAGCCTGCAGATCGGTATTCTTTTCTTCACCATTGTAATCTCTAAGAACTATATCGGTTTGAGAATTTGTTTTAGCAAGAACAACAATATCTATGTCGCTAAAATTATCTGGACGCTTGCTTATAGGTTCTCCGTTTTCATATTGAAATGAGTACCAGCCTGTTTTTTCCGCTGCATTGCTGTTTGAAATATACGCAAGAACATCGCTGTCCACGATTCTCATGTATGTGTTTGAATTAAGAACACTTTCGTTACCAGCTTTATCTACCGCTATTAGTTCCAATGCGTAAACACCGTCTTTTGAAAAATCAGGTAGAGTGAATAAATTCCCCTTAAATATGCCCGCTTTATCTTTGTCAGAGTCAAGATATACACTAACAGGCTTTACTTCCGAAAGTTCTCTGCCATTTGTATACTCAGGCGTATAAACAGTAAGGACATACTTTATATGATCAAAATTTACGTCTGTAAATTCGACCGTCGGGGCTGCCTCGTCCTTTCTCTCATACGGATATATATCCAGAAAATTCAGAGCATTCTTTTCATCGACAAGAATACCATTTTTTGATGATACAACAGGAAGTGTCGTATCTATCTCGAAGATTTCTGAGCTTTTATAGCCGGAAGTATTTCCGGAGGAATCTGACGGAGATATTTCAACACGGTATACAGCATCATCATCAAATATAATTGAGAGCGTATGTGTATCAATATCATCAGACCAATCTGCCATACTTACCATAGAGTATGTGACATCAGTAAAATCATTCTCGTTATGCTTTGCTCCCGCATCCTTTTTCAGTATTTTCAAACCGACAAGGCTAGGATCAAAGTTGTGCTCGGTGATTTTAATAACAGCGGTTTTCTTAGTATTAAAATAATTGTCATTATCACGGTTTATAAAGTCGCTGAAATTTTCTTCAACTACAGGAGAAGTTTCATCAACATAAAATCTTTGTACTTTCTCATAATCAAGATTTACCCCTGCCGAATGTCCCCCCAGATCAGTACCTCTGATACCAAAAGTGTAATCACCTTCACTGAAAGTAATGACAGCTCTGTGTTCTGTAACAGATAGATCCTGAAAGCTAATATTCGGAACATTTCCGTTGTAAGTATTTTCAATTTCAGCTTGAATCAATCTTGCGTCAAAGTTTCTTTCAATTACATCGATCGTCATTACCGCTCTGTTTTCGGCATTGTAATAAATCGTATTATTGATTCCATTGTTAATATCCACATTTATAATCGGAGCAGTTTTGTCGATAGTGAATGTCTCACTTTGAACACTTTCATTTACATTACCTGAATTATCCATCGCATCAAATGCTAATGTGATATCGTTATTATCTTTATCGAAAATAAATGTTTTTGTGATCTCAGTTACAAGATTTACGTCTTTTTTTACTATGACCCAGCCGTCGCCTATCTCGGAATCTACCTCAACGCCTGTCCCATCGATTTCAAGAACTCTTCTCTCAAATCCGTCGTTTTCGGACGTCTGATAATAACCGATTTCTCTGATGCCTGATTTAGTATCTGTTATAGTTACTGTTACGACAATATCATCAGTAAATAGCTTGTTTCCGTTTGCGTCGCTGTATCTGCTGCCGCCGATTTCGGAAATATTTATTTCAGGAGGAATATCATCCGCAACAAATGCTTTTGGAGTTTCTTCATCGAAATAATTTCCAACATTATCAAAAGCCTTAACAAAAATCTGTCCCTTGAATCCCGCAGGAATATCTATATGAGCTATACCGTCGGAAATAATTACTTCTCCTGTTTTTTCTTCTTTCAGTTCTCCGTTATCGTAAGAAACAAGACGGTATTCTGCTTTGTTAAGACCGGATGAAGGCGCACTATCGGAAATATGGATATTCGCAATGAAGTTTTTTTTGAAATAGTATCCATACTCAAGATATTCGATATATTCAGAAGTCTCACTGATATTATCGGAGGTTGCAGGAAGAAATTCAAAGCGATCTACGTTCGGAGATTTATTATCTATATGGTAAGTAAAGCTTTCTTTTGAATTGACATTTCCCGCATTATCCACAACACTGACTTTAACTTCATATTCTCCATTCAACGATTCGCCTGCGATTTTGGTAAAATAATCGGTATCAAAAGTATAGATATGTTTTTCGTTGTCTCTTTTCTTAGCTGCTTCCGTTGCGGATATTTTAGGACTGATAGTGCCGTTTTTATCGGCTGTCACATTGATCCCGTTTACCTCTATATCTGCATTGCGAATACCCGAATCTTTATCGTAAATAGTTATGCTTATGTTTTTATTGGAATTAAACCAGATCTGCTTATCATCTCGCACTATCCCGTCGCCCTTAGGTTTACTGATAGTGACTTTCGGCTTTTCAGTTTCGATCATAGCGAATACATTATCGGATACTCCTTTACCTTGATCTGCATTTTCTATATTGGGGCAACTTAGACTACTTTTACCGTATTTATCATAAGCAGTAACTATAATATTACTTTGAAACACTTTTGTACCAACAGGAATTTTGTAAGAATAAACGCCGTCGCCCTCGTCTTTCATTTCTCTTTCTTCATCTAAACCGTTATATTTTATTTTTACATGATCAATACCGCTGTCAAAATCAACATCTGAAACATATGCTTTAAAAATCAAGCTATCGTTGGAATATGCTCCAAACGAAAGTACATTCAGTATTTTATCGAGTGCAGAGCTTTCTTTCAAAACTGTAAATTTATTGATCGATGGTGGCTCGCAGTCAATATATACTGTACAAGGTTCCAGGGAAGCAGAGTTGCCTGCAACATCCGTAATATCTCCTGTTACAACATATTTATGTTCGGTTTCATAATTATAATCTATGCCTGTTGTATCTACAGTAACAAAATATCCGTTTTCATCAGTCTGAATATCATTTCTTGTGAAATTCTTTTCTATGCCGTTTATCCAAAGTCTGATACCTTCAATTCCCGAAACGTCAGGCTTAGCATCTACATGAAATGTAACAATTTCATCCTTATCAAACCATAGATTTCCGTTGATTTCTTTTGCATTGTTTTTTTCAGCAGAAATTGTTCCGTCAGGCGCTTCTTTATCAACATAAATTGTAAGTTCGGCTTCTTTTGTATTACTGGCATTATCGGCAACTTCAACTCTAAAGTTATTTTTTTCATCATTTAATTTTGAAGCTTTAATTGTGATCTGATCATGATATTTGTCTACAGATAAAATATCATCAGTTGAGGATAACGATTTGCCGTTTTCAAGAATAGCTATTTTATCTATGCCGCTACATTTTTTACTGCCATTTACATCATCATTTATATCTATGACTAATTCATCTTTATCACTATTGAACCAGATTTTATTGTCCGTATTATATATGAAATCATTGTTATTAATATCGTTCTTCTCGTTTAAAGAATTGCTGACCAAAAAATTCACATTCGGCTTCTTATCTTCAACAATAAGTGAATTCGAATTGATATGTTCCAAGTATTCATCGGGCAAAACATCAAATTCATCTTTGTGTTTAAAAATATATTTTAATTCATCACTAACCAGTTTTGAACATTTATTATTCTCTTTATCCAAAACACAGATGAGCATATTTTCAACTTTAGTATCAGGTTTAAGACTGATCACATATTCAATATTGTCAAATTCGTCCTTTTTTTCTTGAAGTTCTCCGACTGTTATAAGATTATCGGCTTTTTCATCATAATCATAAAGAGTAGCTGATTTTATTCCAGATACATAATCACTATTAGATAGATCTTTAGCTTTTATGACCAGTTCAATTTCAGCATTTGAATAATTACCACTACTATTCATTTTGTTGAAAACATTCAAACTTTTATGATCATTTTGTAATGTATCCCCTGCCTTGCGAAAATTTATATATGTAATATTCGGTTCTACTTTATCCGTTTTATTCGAATACGAGTACTTGATCTCATTACTTATTGCCATATAATACTGTGAATTTTTATTGATATTCTTCAAATAATATGAAACTTCTTTTTTATCATATCCAGATGTTTCTTCCAATGTTACAGTTATCTCATCATAAAAATTAATTCCGTCACTGCTTATTAAATGTTCAGGAGGAGCTTTTAAACATATATTATCATTATGATATACTTCTGATTCGTTATCTATAATTGCAGTTGCATCTGTAGCATATTCATCAACTGTAAACACACATCCGTCGGCGATTTTTGCATCATAATTATAATTATTATATGTTAAGTTATAATTATATTTTCCAACTTTGAGTTTATTATCAGATACATCAATACCAATAGTCAGCTGAAGGTCTTCTGTCAAAGGTGGGTCGAAAGTATATGAAAAATTCGGAACAAGCTGTCCGTAATATATGTGTGATTCATTTGGAGTAACTTTTATTTTTTGGGGAGTAATATATGCATATTTTTCAACTACGCCATATTCTCCCGTAAGTTTGAATTTATCTTTGTCATCGCCTTCAAGCCTGAACCCTGATACGGTCACTTTCTTCTGTTCATCAGAAGCGTACTTACTTTCAAACTTTCCATCAGCCTCAAGCCAAACGCTATAGCCATTGATTTCTTCTGACGTATGCACATTTATCAATTTCACATCTTCGCAATGAACAACCGCTGTGTGTTCTCCATCATATTCCTTATCTTCAACGGTTACTTTATCAGCAAAACCATCTTCCAAAAAAACTTCGATAATATTATTATCTTCTTCAAATTCAGCTATAACAGACAAAGGGAAGCAATTCATAATTAAAAGCATTGCAATAAAAACAGACAGAAATTTTTTTCTCATTTTAAACACTCCATTCTTTTTATTACAAAATATATTTCTATGGAAAACAGTAATAAAAATAAATTTATGGAAAGAGCAAATTCATTATCTCTCCAGAAAGCCATAATAGGAATCAGTACAAAAACCGATATTAGAAATATAACTCCGACTATTTGTCTTGTTTTCGACTCCTTGACTTTAGTATACTTTTTACAGGTCACAAAGAGTATTATTTGAATAATTATTCCCGATATTGATCCGCCCCAGAACAACAAAGCGACAGCATATGCCGAAACAGATAGGTTATCATCAAAATCAAGAAATGGGATAATAAGCAAACTTGACGAAGAAATAAAAAACAAGACTCCAGATATAATATTCAATACCCTTAACTTCATAATTATCGACCCTGTTTTATATTTTCATTCAACGCACCAGCCAATGCTTTGTAAAACTCGCCTTTATAACTGTTTCTTTTGTATTTATACAAATACAATATCATACCTACAATAAACGAAAGAACGGCTAGTGTTGCGGCAATCAGAAGAGGTCCTATTATCCATGGTGAATCATACTTTAAATCAAGCATATTTTCAACAGCAGTGTATTTCCCTGTTATTTGTAAAGATGCAAATAGCACAGCAAAAAACAGTACAGAAACTAATAATGCTTTAAAAAACGCACTTAGGACATAATGAATCAGCATATGCTTTTCAAAAAACTTTTTTGAAATACTCATAATATATTTCACCCAATTTCCTTAAAATAATTTTTTATTTCTACTCTGGTAGTATTTTCATGTTCTGAGATCATTCTAATGCTTTCGTCATTATCCAACACATTTTTCAGCTTTATAACAGCATTTTTAAACGCATGATCGTCCTTGTATTTTTTCAAAGTTTCATAAGAACCAATAATCTCAGTCTTTCCAACTTCTGTGTTATAAATTGCTTTTGCCAACTCATATCCTGCACAGTTATACTCTGTATTGAGTTTCACAATGTCTGTTGAAATCTCCTTAAAATTCTTTGTATTGGCATTCTGCATCAATTCGTCGATATATCTACACATGTACTCACTATTTGACATCTTTCCAAGCAAATCCACAAGCATTGCCGCTTCCTGTTCGTCAATATCTCCGTCGGAATATGTAAACGCAGCTATCTTGGAATATGTATCATCCGTTTTGCCATTAGGGGCGGTTTTGATCAGGTCATTTGCTATAGTTTCAAGCTTATAAAATTGTGTAACGTTATAATCTGCTGTAAGGCTGTCCCATTTATCCTCGGCAATACCGAAACCTACCGCTCTGTAAATAATGGAGATCATTAAAAATGTAACGCATACGGCAAGCATAACACCAAACATAGTGAAAGCGTTTCTTACCTTGATATTTTCGGCTCTAACAATCGTAGGAGCAGAATTTTTAGCTTCTTCAATATCCTTTTTCAGCGTTCTGTATGAGTGATAAAAATCATCGTTATCAAGATTTAGATAGTTCTTGTTGCGTTCTTTAGTACACTTTTTTATGATATTCTCAAGCTTTTTATGATAATGCAGAGAAGTAATCGTCAGATCTCGGCTACAATATGCTGCATCATTAAGAAAATGATTCTTGTAAAAATCATGACTTTCTTTAGAAAATTCTTCGCTCTTAGTAACTAACTCGAATATATTCAGGCACTCCCAGAAAGTTGCTCCGAATGAGAATATATCGCTTTCAATAGACATTTTCCCCGGCTCAAAATGCTGCTTGAACGGAAACTGCGAATCGTCCGCCGCTTCAGCATAGCATTCAGGAGCGGCATATCCCAGCGTTCCGTACTGATACATTTTTTCTATGGATTCATTGTCATTATAGTTTACTTTTGCAAGATCGCTGACTGCAAATCTGTCGGCTTTGGTAATTCTTTTTGATCTTCCGAAATCTATTAAAACAAGCTCTTTACCGTACTTGGTCACCATTATATTTTCCGGCTTAATATCAAGATGCAGAATATTTTTCTTTTCCGTTACAAATTCAAGTATCTCGCAAAGGTTTATCATAAACTGAAATATCTCGCTCTGATATTTCAGAACATTGTCGTAATTCTTGTAATAGCTTAGATTAACAATGCCCTTTTCATCTTCCGTGTATTCATGGTAATCTACGACTTTGCTGAGATTGTTTTCAAGCTGTTCGATCTTTCTGAGTTTCCACCGTTCCTGCCGGCAGTACTCTTCAAGCGACCAGCCGTCGATATATTCTTCAACAACGCAGAAATATCCCGAGGCGTTTATCACCCCACTTTTTATTTTATCGCATGGCAGGCTGAAATCGCCAAGGCTTTCGATAACGTCATAGATACGGACTATTGATCTGCATTCCTGAAGATCCTCGAAAATTTTCAGTTCCTCGTCCTTGAAAACCTTGACTCTGTCAATTTTCGTTCCGTTTACATAAACATATTTGGGCTTGAATTTCAAAACACAGGAAAACTGAAGACCGCCTTTATCAGCAGTTTTCAGTCCCCTGTATACTATGCTTTCCGTACCTATTGCAATAAATCCGTCTTGATTTATGCCATACGATGTATCTACCGTGTACTTGAATTTTGTTCCGATTATTTCGCTGCTCATTTATTTCTCAGATCCTTGCCTTTAAATCTATTCATTCTTTAAAATATATTCATATTTATTATCTTCACTCCATTGGCTGTCTATATCCTTAACAGACAGCGCATTGATCGAGCCGTCATCTCTGCCAACAGCCACGATCGCATATTTATTGCTGTCTGAAATTTCATACATATATACATCGGCTAAAACATGTTCCTTGTCATTGTCAAGAGATTCGGCATACGGAGCGCCGAATTTTTCCTTAAAGCTCAGAAAATCTCTGCTATTCCATGCGGTTATATCATTATATTTTACAATACTTTGAGGATTGATTATCCTGTAAATATCTATAACTTCGTACTTATTGCCCGTCTGAGCGACTATATAACTGCTGCTGTCGCCATAACCGGAAGCAACGCAGCAGTTATGGTCTGCAATTTCAATAGTATTGGCAGTATTACACTCGATATCACCGGACTCATAATCCAAAGTATTTATGGATATGTTATAAACGCCGACCAGATNCATGCTTTTCATCGATGGGACAAACTGCTATATATACCCCATATTTTTGCTTATCCGTGATAATATAAAATGATCTGGAAAGAAAAGCACTGGTATAATTTTTCCCTGAAGAACTGGCGCTCACAGTATCCTTTTCATACTCTGTCGTGCGAATTATATCGCCTTCAAATCCATCAATCAGCGCTTGTATATCAGCGTCAATACCATCTGAATTTTTCAGACCGTTACACAGTAAGGATTTTACGCCGTCTTTATCCCCATCGTCTATGTATGTCAATAATTGATCTACCGTATCTGCGTAGAACTGATCGTTGTATTTATACTCAACACCGTTTATGATAGGCGTTTCTTTAATGGCACAACTACTCAGAGATATCACCAATGCTAAGCTCGAAATAAGGTTGATGACTTTTTTCATTTATTATTTCTCCTTCCAGTCTAATGTTGCCGTATAAGTCTCATCTGAGAATGACCAACCTGCAGTTTCGTCAGTTTCACCTTTTTCCCTTGTCGATACAGTCGCATCTTTGAAAGCCTCATACATAATCTCACCATTCTCCATTTCAGAAAAATCAATAATTGTAATAGCTTCTAAGTCCTCTGCTTTAACATTTTGCGTTCTTGCATCAAATCCTGTAATCCACCACTGTGCACCGTTATTCCAAAGATTTTCATCACCATAGGGAGAATAACTATATAGTTTCTCGCCGTTATGGTAAAGAGTAAGTTCCATATCAGTTGCTTTATCAGTTGCTGTAAGCCAATGGGTATCTGAATAATATTCATATATTCCGGTTTCAGCACCGGCACCAAGATTCATATAGTCACCCTTCCAAGACCAGAACATATACGTTTTATCTGTTTCTCCATCACCATCAAAATCCACTTCAAATTCCACGGATTTCTTTTTATCCATTGTATTTCCTGATGCTCTGATTGCTGAATCAAAAACATTATCATATCCATCATTATATCCCAATGGTGCCCAGCTTTGAAACCAATCTTGTCTTATATGGTAAACACCATCATTATCGTCATCAACAGCACCTATCAGACCTACAAATTGATCTGCACCTGGCAAATCCTTTTTTGTCCAGTATTTTATAAATTTCATTGTAGGATAGAAAGTAATAACCAATCCCGCAATAAAAAAAGCAAAAGGAGCAGTATTAATAAATTGTCCTATCAAATCAATAAATTTTGCAGCCAATTCATTAATTATTTCTTTTAAGCCTTCTACAAAACTATCCCAATGCTTCTTGCACCACTCACGAGCACTATCCCATTTCTCTTCCAACCAGCTTTTTTCACAGTCCGGCTTTAAGTATTCATACTTATCGTAAAAATCATTTTTGCTCTGATTAATAGCATCAGCGACATCGCCGTCAATACGCACCACATCGGCAACAAACTCATTTACATCTTTTTTGAGATTATCAAGAGCATCAATCTTGTCTTCTTGGGTTTGCGTTGATGATTTTATCGAGCTGATAACATCATCAACATTGCATATGCTGCTGTCAATTTTAAGCACTTTTGATTTCAGTGATTTCAAATCAGACTTATATTCTTTTATAGCTTTTTTTGCGTGGTTTATCAGCCTTGACATCTGATTTACTTTGCCTGCGTATAAAGTAATAGTTGCCATATATTCACTCCTTTACTCCATAAATATGTTAAACAGATTTTGATTCTTTCTCCTTATCCTTATTATCGGAAACAGAAAAAATCAAGTTATATATGGTTTCTTCGGAGTTTTCATTAAGTACAGTCAGCTTTTCGAGCTTTTCAGTCTGACTATCATTGAATCTCGTGTCAAGCTCACCTACACTTGGTTTACTCATATCTTATTCTCCTTCAGCCGTCTGTGGATTCTTATTAAACTCCCCAAGTTCTTCGTCGAGCTGAAGGTAAGCGTCCTTAGTGTCTTTGACCACTCCATTGTTGATGGAATCAAGAATATCCTTTATCCCACCTATGTTCTCCATAATATGATCCGATTCTTTCTTATAAGCGTCTTTACCCTCACCTTTCCATTTTTTAAGAAGTGTAGTGTTTATATCGTTAAACTTCTCCTTTATAGCGTCAAATTCTTTGATCGCTTCTTCACTTTTTTTCTCAAATTGCACGAGTTTATCAATATCAGCCAATACAAAAGCCGAATCTGCCATAATTACCGCTCCTTTCAATATTTAATAAATTTCAATTTAACAAGTTTATCTGCTTCAATGTCATAACAATACCCGTCGCCTAATTCACAGCGAGCATAATCTTCTTTAAGAGTTTTTACATCCATGTTTCCAAAGATAGTTTTTTGACCTCTTTCACCTGCAAATTCAGCTACATTGTCAAGCAAAAATGCAGTGGAAATATTATTGTTAAAAAACGAATTTTGCTCTCCGTCGCTTATTTTCTGAACATCTGAAAAAATGAATAAAAACTCACGTTCCTCTGCCACTGCGGCAAGCTGCGGAAGTATTGAATTAATAAAACGTTTTCCTTCTGGAGTGTTTAAATATATCAGCTTGCTCTGGATAATGAATACTGTAAAAGGAGTTTCATCCATATTGCAGCCGGGAATATTTTCATACTCTTTTTTCAAGTTCTCACTGACTCCATACATTCCCGCAAGAAACTTTTTATCCAGTTCTATGTAATTTTCATTAAGATACAAATAGAACTGTTGAAGAGGTGAAAGCTTTCTGTTTACAATCGTTCCGTCCCTTAATGTAAGATCCTTTTTATCAAACTTATTTATCAAAACACAGTTACGAACCGTTTCATACTTTTCATATATCTTGTTTAGCTGATTTCGTCCGTCATCAAAAAAAACAAGACGTATATCTTCTTTTTGTTCAACCAACCCTTCGATCAATAATTCAAGAAGATTTGTTTTTCCAAATTCTTTTTTACCGTAAATTGCAATTACATGGGATTTCCCTAAATCGACTGTAACAGGACAGAAATCTACATAATCCAGACCTACACTTACAGGAAACTTGACTTGTTCTTCAATATTCGTTTTTTGTTTCAGGCGTATATAGTCATCTTTATTCAGTTCTTTTGGAAATGTCAAATATTTTTTGACGTGTTTTCCATATTCCTGTGTATCAATATCAAAATCGAATTTTTTTCTTAATGCAGTCTGAAATGGCAGCGATTTATCATTATTACTGATTTCATTAAGAGCCTGAGCTTTAAAACACTGCACTTCATACGGCAGATTCATACGAAACGTACCCGTAATACCCTCCGGTTTTACTGTTACATTTGCAAAACCATGACCAGGATTATTACCAATAGCGTCGACCTTACCATTGAATATGTCAGCATACTTGTCTGCCGGCATTTCAAATGCGATTTTCTGCTTAAAACTGCCCATATATGAATTCAATCCTTTGGTTTCTCCCGCCGTGACCACAATGGTAATTCCTTTTGACAGACCGTCTCTGCAAAGCTTTGCAAGCTTTTCCTGATATGCAGTATATCTGGATTCATCTATAAAGGCGTTTACGTTGTCGATAATAAAAGTTGTATGTATAGGCTGATTTTCTGTAGTTTCTCTGTAGTTTTTACCGTTCAGGGTCTTGATATTGTCTTTTAATATGTTATCCATTACCTTGAAAACACGTTTCACATATTCCTCGTTGGAATTATCAAAATATGCAGATACCAATGGCATGCTGCGATATTCTGACAAAGCTCCGCCAAAATCAAGAATGAATATCTGCTCTTGATCTTCGTCATATTGTTTATGAAGAATATTGACAAGGTTTTTAATGAAAGTCGTCTTTCCGCTCATAGCAGAACCGAACAAAATCAGATTGGAATCCAGCAGATCAACGATAAAAGTCGGCTGCATCTGAATTATTGGTATATCGAATTTGCCCAAAGTACACAGAATTTTTTCTCTGCTCAACTTAAACCCTCCCAATCTGTTTTATCCGTAATTACGCCCGGCAAAGGTGGCAAAAATATTTGACGAGGTTTCTCCATGTTTTTTCCTATTTCAATAATGGTTTTAACAACATAAGCCAACTGAGTATCATGCTCACTAACATTTTCACTGCGTTTTTTCTCTATAATATTGTCCTTTTTGGAGAAATAGAATCCGTTGTTGAATTTACCTGAATTTGTTGCTTGAGTAACAATGACTGCCGGATCAATATTGAGATTTTTATTAGCTCCAGTGTATGCAGACTGAAAATACTCAAATCTCGCACCCGTTCCAACAAGCAAATAAGCTCGTCCGTTAAGGGGCATAGTCGGAGCAGCGGCGGCAGGAGTTCCTATCATTTCCTTTGAGGCTTGTTTTGTGGCTACCTTAAGACATATTCTTGCTTTGGAGTTTACACGGATATCATCGGTTATAGCTCCTTCGATATTCTGTGACACAAGTATGATATGAAATCCTAATGTACGTCCCACACGAGCAATAGTCGTTATCTCAGCAATAAAATCGACATCGTTGCTCTCGCTTGAAAAACGTTTCAACTCAGTAAATTCATCGACAACGAGGACAAGATGCGACAATGGTGAAAGCTCACTCAGATCCTTACTCAAAATTTCTTGCTGCTTATTGTTAAGTTTCTTTTTCAGCTTTTTGATTTCTTCACTGTTCTCCTCGTCGGATTCAAGCTCCTTTATTTTTCTGATAAGTCTTAATGCTCTGATATACGAATCAACATTATCAACTCCGAAACTTGAGAGCAACAATTTACGCCTTTTTATTTCAGCATTAAGCGTTTCAAGAAAACGCTTTAGCATATACGCAGCAGATGTTCCCTCATCCTCTCCTGCCGTATCCGTTACTACTCCGACGCAGTGCGGTAGATCTCCCAAACGATCGGAAAAGCCGCCGCCTTTCATATCAACAAGCATAAGATTTAGATCCATAGGTGAGAATTTCATGCACAGTCCTATAAGGTATGTAATTATTGTTTCGGATTTACCTGAACCAGTAGTTCCCGCAACAAGCATATGAGGTCCGTCTGCCTTTTCGTATAGATCTAGATACATTGTGCCGTGTTCATGCTTACCGATTGGAACACGAAGATTTCTTGTCACGTCATTTCTATCAATATCCTCCCAGCTCTTTCGTATGCTTGATTTTACTTCGCCGTTTTCGACTTTCTCGGAATTATATCCGTATAGCTCAAACAAAGTAACCATAGAGGGAACCTTGCCATTTTCTGCAATACGAGTATAGTAAATTGCACTTAGCTGTCTGAATGCAAGATCAAACTTATCATCATAGCTTTCTGGACCAAACATATACTTGTTCTGAAAATATTTATACTCTATCAATTTATCAGTATCATTTGCCTTGGTTTTATCGCCCTTGTCCTCGCTTAAAACATTCAAGGTTTCTCTGCTAAGAACGTTATATCTAAGGCTCACTTTTCTTTCCTTTTCATTCTCTTTGTCAATATTTACGATATTTCCACAGTATTTCGGAAGCATATCCTTTACAGGTCGAATGAAAATAAAAGTAAGTCCAAGCAAATTGATATAAGGCTCACCCTCTTTTGGAACTTCAGGCAAGAACTTTGAAAAACCTGTTTCCTTTATATCATAATCATCGAAAACCACACATACTATCTGTGTGAGTTTACCGTCTGACACAGAATCATCGGTATCTTCCTTTTTATTGTTGGACCGGCTATTCATAATACTGAGAAGCTGTCCGAAAACTATTCCTGAGCTGTCCTTATCAAATACAAACTGTGAAACACCGTCAAGCAATTCATTCGTGTGGGGCAGATACTTATAGTTTTTCAGTATTTCATTCTGCTTCTCAATTTTGTCCTCTTTGTCGAAAAAGAAAACAAATTGCAGATCCTCGGGCGAATGATAATATGCCAGTTCGAAAACAACATGCTGAATAAAGCGATGAGAAGTCTGAACATCATTTGATATAACGCCCAAAGCCCCACAGTTTTTCAAATCTATCAGTAAAGGCGGTTTTTTACCACTGTCACTTCTGAGGTAGTTAAATCCGATAACCTCGTTATCATTCTTAGTGTCCACGCCTTTATTTGCAAAATTGTACGCTAAGTCGGTAAGGAGGAACTTATTTCGCTCCCTTTCAGCTATTTCCTCGGGAGAAAGCTTTTTCAGCTTTCTGTTCTTTTTCTTTGTCGGAACTATTATTTCAATCTCATCCTTGTTACGACGCATTTTGTAATAAATATCGTAAAAGATATTATCCTTTTTCTCGCTTTTGATCTCAAAAAGCGGCTTTACCTCATCAGAAGTGCCAAGCGATATTTTCATAAAATCATTATCGTTCTGAGATCTTGAAAAAATAATACCGTTGATCTCGGCAGTATTCTTAAACAATGTATCCATATTCGGATACACGCTGTTCAGATATACAATATCGCTTTCCTGCCATTCTTTTATTGTTCTGATAATTCTGGCAATGTAGTTCTCATAGTTGTTCTTCCATTCCTCAACGTTCTTTTTATAGTCGGTCCTTTTTTTCATAAAGCTGTAGAATGAAGTAACCAAAGATACTACTCCCATAGCACCCGACATAAGAAGCATAGTATTGCCCATAGACGAAGCACTCGGCACAAGTTTCATAATAAGAAAACGTGCACCAAGCATTCCTCCTGTGGAAAGCACGGTGGGAATAAGAACATCTAGAAGCGATGATTTATCCTTTTGGGGCATATCATTGGGCGGAATTATGTCTATTACCGAGGATTCAATGACATTCAGTCTGCGAGTACTTATATTATATTCAAGCGTATCTTTTTCTTTTAAGATATAGCTGTTCTCTTCTTTTTTAAACAAATAAGACGGCTTGATCTCCTCATTCATCGTAAACAGGACGCAGCTTGAGGTCACAAAGCCCAGCTTATCAAGCTCTGCATTATAAATTTTGACCTTTTCGCCGCCTTTGACAACATCTGTTGTAAAATCTATCACATTATAGCTGCCCTTTGCCGTATACAGCACCTGAAGTTCTTTTCTGGTTTTGATATATTGCTCAAGCAACTCGAAACATTTCTCATAATCCGGGGATTTTTTTAATCCGTAATACAAAGCCTCGATAAAAGCTTTGAGGGTAATATCCTTAAGAACAAGAAATGAAAGCTCCTGACATTTACTCTTATCGTCAAATTCAAATCTTGCGGATATCATTATTTCGTTGTTTTTCATAATGCAGTTTCCTTATTCAGCATGGAAAGTATGTCCTGTGCTTCTGTTCCTGTTTCAAAACCTTTGCAAACTTTTATATCAGACAGCTCAGGTCGGCTTAATTCGGGTTTCTTAAAATTTGTTATCGGTTTAAATGTTTTTACCTTTGCATTTAGTTTTGGTATGATCTCCTGAGGTTTTGTAAAGCTTCCTATATTTATATTCACTTTCGGAAACTCAGGCAGCTCTGTCTTAATATCCTGCGGCTTTTTAAATGGCTTGACATTAATACTTGGTTTTGCGATAGCAGAAAGCTTGAGCTCTCGTTTTTCAGGAGCATGAAACTCTATACGACTTACATCAGGCTTGCGGATCATAGGCAACTTAACCGCTTCAAATTCAGGTTTCTCAAAAGCCTTTACTTCAACGTCAGATACAAAATTTAGCTTAATATCAAGCTTTGGCTGCACAGGAGGCTGAAAACTGCCTATTTCAACTTCAGCTTTTCTTATTTGAGGTAGATCAGTAACTGTGGTTTCGGGCGTTTTAAACGTTCTACTTTTAAAATCAGATTTCACATTAACAGGGATATCCGGTTTATTTCTTTCCGGCTGTCGGAAAGTCGGCATATTAACGTTTACTTTTTGAACTTCGAGAAAAGCTTTCAAAGTAAATTCGGGTTTTTCAAAGGGTTTTATCACCGTTTCAGGTTTTGCATTAACCGCAAAGTCAAGCTTAGGTTTTTCAGGTGGTACAAAAGCTCCTATTTTAATTTTCGAAATTTCTGCTTTTGAAAGAACAACCTTGTTTTTTTCAGGAGCAATAAACTCATGCAGATTTAACTTGGCAGTTTTTTTGATATTTACCGGTTTCAAAAGTACATTCTCTAATCTAGTAAAGGTCGTATCGGGTATGACAGGTTTTGATAGTTTGTGTAATACATATTGCTTTTGCTCATAACATTTAAAATTATTGGCCTTTGAAAACAGTTTATGATTGAAACCAATTTGTTCTTTAAGAACAGCGTTTGATTTAATTACTTCCGATATATTGATTTTTTCGCTCGCTTTGCCGATAAGATCATCAGGAAGTTCAGGCTTTTGCATAGGTTTCATATTGAGCCTTTTCCGTTCAGGACTTATGAAAGGTGCAAACTCGATTTCCCTGATAATATCGATTGATTTCAGATTTGGTTTGTACGGCTTGATCTCTCCATTTTCAAGTTTCGTAAGTTTTTCTACAAAAGCCTCTCTCTGCTTATATATATCAAGTTCTTTTTGATAGCATGCTATCTGCTCGTCAGTGAGCAGCGACAGTTCTTCTTCATTAAGTATTTTAAAAGCCATTTGTATACCTCCCGAGATAAAAATAAGCACAGCCTAAAAGCTTTGATACAAAGCAATATCAGGCTGTGCTTTTATGTACTTAACCGCCGCTTATATTATCTGCGATTTTCTGATCGACTTCTTCAAAGTTCTTTCGGTTTTCTTCAAGAAGAGTATACATACCTTTGATCGCTTCCGGCAAATTTGTTTCTGCAAATTCCTTTATATCTTTATCAATCAAAGCCTGAAATGCGTCCTTTGCAGCGCCCTCCATATCTGCGATTGCGCTAGTTAATGAGCTGATAAGCGTCTGTCCTGCTTCTTCAAAAGAAGCACGGCATGATTCAATTGAGTCAAGAGCCGTAAGTACGCCCTGATTTACTATTCTGCATCCTGCCATAATTAATTACCTCCCATTGCTTTTGTGTTCTGCTCTGCAAGCTGATCGTCAAGACCATCGCCGTCCTTAGGAATAGCGTCAGATATACCGTTTACTATTTCTCTCAGAAGTTTGATTATCTGCGACACTCCGGTACTCTCATCATTTGCATCGGCAAGCTTAGTAATATTTTCATCAAAAAACTGCTTAAACCCTTGTGCTGCACTTCCGCTGAAATTTCCCGGGATCAATTCGCTCATCGTGCTGTCAAGCTTTGAATAAAGCGATTTTACTGTAGTCTCATACTGATTGATTGCGCTTAATGCGCTACGGATCATTTCCGGTGTTACGTTTACCGTACCGGTGCTTCCCATTGCCATAATAAATTCCTCCTGTTAATTAAATTTAATGTTTTGCATTAACTGTTCGTATTTGTCAAAAACTCCTTGATAATAAGGCGTATCGATTATATCGTCAAGCGTTTTTGACATCTGACCGATAACAAGTATAAGGTCGTCGATAGGTTTAATAAGAACGTCCTTTGCCTCGATTTCGATCTCTTTTCCGGCCGGCGTATCCAAAGCCGTTGTCAGGTCATTATACATCTGTTCCAGCGTAGTTTTAAGCGTTTCAGCTCTTGTTTTTAAAGCAGACATTTCATTCGCCGCAGTTTTAAAAGCCTCACTGCTCAGCTTAATATCCTGTTCAAGAGTCAACGGATCTCGCCTCCTCTATTTTTTCGAGTAAAGGCTTTCTCAGTTCGTTAGCCAGAAGATTACAAAGCTGTTCCGCCTCGTCATACTGACCAATATCCATATAACACTGAATACGGAATGTCACAGCCGCCATATCGCTTGGGTCTTTGATCATAGCGTTTCTGAAGTATTTTATCGTTTCCTCATACTTCTGCTTTGTTTCAGGCGAGCCAAGCTCCTTGTAGGCGTTTGTTTCACTGTAAATTCCTATGTATGAATTCTGAACGCTTTCGCTGCTCTGCAATTTTCTTGCATAGTCGATCACCTTATTGAATTCCTTTTTCAGAGTATATGCTCCTATATACAGACGATTGATCTGATCTATATTTTCGGGAGTCAATTCAATTTCTTCCGTTTCGTCAAGCTTGTACGCCGTTTCCTCGGTATCGGTTTCATCTTCAACGTTCGTAAGATATTCTCTTGCTCCGTTTTCATCGGGTTCAATGCTTTCAGCCAATTCTTCCAGACCGCAATCGCCGTATTTTTCAGCAATGCGTTCCTTATCGGCTTCGATCATTTCCTCAACATCATATTCTGTAAGATTAACAGGCTCAAATTCCTTATCAATGACATCAAAACCAAGATTATATGACTCAACAGGATTTTGAGCAGCGTTTAGACATTCGATCGTTTTGTCTGCATTTTCAAGCTGAAGATAAATTTCCGCAGAATTTATATAACTTTCCAAAACCTCAGAAACTGTAGGTTTTAATGTCGTCAATGCTTCGTTTATATAACCCAATGCCTTGTAATAATGCTCTTTATCACTATCGGTCTGATATTTCTGTATCTCAAAAGTCATTCGGTCAAAATAATAGTCCATGGAGAGTTCGGCATATTTCTTAGCCATTTCAAGTTCCCGTTCTGCTGTTTCGAGACGATTCGCCTGACACAGCAGCTTAAATGCCAGCTGATAGCCAGTATAATCAGAAGGTGCAACCAGTTTCATCTGATTTGTTGTAAGAAGTCCGTTTCGGATATCATTCTTCATGCCGTAAATAATGACCTTTCGCTTCATTATATCCAGATCTACGCCGATGATCTGCTCCGCTTTTTCAAGATTTACAAGTGCATCCTTATATCTTCCTATATCGAAACAGATTATTCCAAGCAGGTTATACAGCTGTACCGTATTCTCGGGTGAACAGCCTAATTCTTCGGCTTTTGCAAGATTTTTTATAGCGTCAGCGGCTTTTTCGTTAGTGGCAAGGGCATACCCTAAGTTAAAATACCTGTTGCCGTTATTCTGATCAAGCTTGACCGCTTTTTTATAGCTCTCGACCGCCTTTTCATACTGTTCCAAAGACATATACGCATCTCCTGCACATTGATAAGCGTCAGGATTTTTTGGAGCAAGCCTAATTGCCTCATTCGCTAAATGAAGAGATTCGTTGTTTTGGCTGTTTATGAATGCAAAGTGCGAATCTGCTAAAAGCTGTGAAACTTTTTCTTGGTTTGTGGGCATTTTATCACCTCCGTAAATTGATATCAAATATGCCAATATTGATTAAAGATTCATTAATGGCATCATTATTTCCCAATATACTTCCATATCGGATACTTCAAGATTTTCTATGTCATCTTCCCCATTGAGGAATAGTGGTACTTTGTAACCCACACATTTATTGTGAGGCAAAACAAAATTGCCATTTGCCTCAAACCATTCATTGAAGAACTCAGACGCCAAGCAAGCGTCATGATATTGCGGTATCTCACTATCATGGAAATTCACAAAGTTTTCCCCAGTGTTAAGAATCTCTCCTGTACCTGGTTCAAATATCAAAACTACATCTCTTTGCGTATCCAGTGCAAAATTTCTGCCTAACCAATCATATCCGAATACCTGTATGCCATTTTTGAATTTAGGGAAAGCTCTCTTGAGTATCTCGTTCCACTTTTTTACATCATTTTTGTTGTGTATACGATACAAACCATTCAAAAATGTTTCTCCGCCATAAATGTCCATAAATCCAGACATATCGGTCACATTATTTTTGTTTTCAACACCTACAAAATCATAAAATTTCTCAAACATCTCTTTTTACCACCTTATAAATTTTTTTGATCTACCATTTTAAAATTTCTTAAAACTGTCCCATAATCCAAATTTTTTATTAAATATGCTATCTGGCTTCCTAAACTTCGATTTACACTTTTATCTAATGGGTTCATATTATGGATATCATCTATTCCACCAAGTTGTAAATCAATAGTGTGATCGACATCTTGTGTCTTTAAAACTGAATTTTCTCCATACTCATTTTTGTATTTTTTTGAAGCGGATGTGCTACCACGTTCTGGAATCGTTTTTGCTGTATCAGCTTTAGATAACGCTTTACATTTTGCATCAGCTTCTGCTCGTTGCCCTGGTGTCCAATCCTCTTTATATGATAGCTCTGCATCATATGTGCCGTCATCATTTTTTATCAGCTTACAATTCGAATTATGAACCCAAACTCCATTTTCGCCAACATGATAAGTATGGAAATCCTCTACCTGAAAATTATACACCTTTACAGGTTTATCTGTCAACTCGACATTAAATTTTTCAACTAAAAGAACATTTCCGTTTACATCAAGAAGTTCATCACCAACTATTAGTTCTCCTGCTTTGATAAAGCCTTGATTTTTTA
>NZ_JAOQJZ010000009.1:0-116028 GCF_025567495.1 Hominimerdicola aceti
TCCCATGCCGAACACAGTAGTTAAGCTCTTCTTCGCCGAAAATACTTGGATGGTAACGTCCCGGTAAGATAGGGTGCTGCCGACACCTATGCACCATTAGCTCAGATGGTAGAGCAACTGACTCTTAATCAGTGGGTCCTGGGTTCGAGTCCCCGATGGTGCACCAAATTTCCCGTAACGGGCAGATATATTTTTGCTCGCTGCGGTTTTTCTTTATATGCTGCAGCTCAGCATTATATGGCCCGTTGGTCAAGCGGTTAAGACTCCGGCCTCTCACGCCGGCATCGGGAGTTCGATTCTCCCACGGGTCACCAATATTTCCTCTCGCTTGCGTGAGGTCGTTATGCAAGCTTCTCAAAAAGCTTGCTATTTTTTTGCTCTATGTGGACCATTAGCTCAGTTGGTTAGAGCAACCGGCTCATAACCGGTGGGTCCGGGGTTCGAGTCCCTGATGGTCCACCACATTTTTTTATCTAGGGGTATAGCTCAGTTGGTAGAGCAGCGGTCTCCAAAACCGCGTGCCGAGGGTTCGAATCCTTCTGCCCCTGCCAGAGTGTTTTCTAAGTCGTAGACGTTTTGTCTGCGGCTTTTTTTGTTTATCTGCTACAAATTTTGCAGTATCAATTCGTATAAAGATACAAATTATTGGCAATTTATAAATAAAACTATTTACAAAATTATGATGTTGATTTAAGATATGAGTGTACACGAAAAACATCATATTTTGACATTAGGCAATAACGGTATTCATATCTGTTTTGCTTTAATTGGTATATCAGGTCGCTTTTTGATGTTTTTCAAAAGGTGGCTTTTTTATTTATATGGTAAAAGGAGTGGAAGATTTGAATGAGTTGGATTTTGACTTGATGGTACGATTGATAGCATGTGGGCTGTATGAGAAACGGCAGTGCAACGATAAGTATAGTTACAGTAGCAAGCTTTTTGCTGGGATAAATAGGCTTGCAGCTTTGGCGGCTGTGAATGAGCAATATGATATGCTCTCAGATCTCCATGAATGTGCTTTTATTGAGAATTATGCTGTGAAGCCCGTGAAAACGTGGTTTGAGAGGTGGAACAGTGATTTTGTCAAAAGTGTGGAAAAGTTTGACCTTTATCATACAAATGCGCTGATAGAGTTAAGTGAAAATCGTCGATATACTCTTACCGACGATTGTGTTGATCTTATTTCTGATTCAGAGAAAGATTACGCAAATGACTTGGAACAGCGTTACATTTATTCTCTATTGACTAACCTTACCAACGAATTGTATGTGGCTGTGCGTCGGTTTATTGTGGAAAATCCAATTTGCGCTGTTGAAAAAATGAGTGAATTTAAAATGGAGCATTGTCAAGACTTTAAGATGATAAATAAGATATTCTCGGAAGCCTACGAAAATGTTCCAAACGGGAGTTATGTTTGTCCGAAATGCGGCTGGACAATGACTTTTTATGGAGCACAAGCACAGTGCTGTAACAAAAGCTGTTTGAAAAATATTCCGAAAAAAGATGATTTGAAGCCATTGAGATTTCAGGACGGCAATTGGCGGCTTAGGCATGGTGTTATGAGATATATGTGTTTGCCTGGGCAGTTGGAGTTGAAAATACAGAAAATTGCAGAAAAATGTGGATGTGGGGCGGAACTATGGCCTGACAGAGATAAGTATGATGTAAAGATAACTTTGCCTGACGGGCAGGTTTGGGCTATTGACGCAAAGACCCACAGAAACCCTTATATGCTGAAAAAGAGCATTGAAAAGGACTATGTTTTTACTCATACTAAGGCGCAAAAAGTCTTTTATGTTGTGCCTGACGATTGTTTGACGGATTATCCTGATTATTGCAAGATATGCAATGATGCGTTAGCAAGCAATTTTCCTGATTCAATTGCTAAATGCGTTTCCATGAGAATTTTTTCAAAAGAGCTGAAAGGAGAGGTGGAAGATGTCAAGCTTAGAAACTATCAAAAGAAGTCTTAGAAATTATCTTCCAACTTCTGTGAATATTGATGATTTCATCAAGGCGGAAATGACCCTTGCTATTTTGGAAAAATGCAAGCCCGAGGGCGACCCCACAAAGGCGTATCTTCTGCTTCATAATTACAGCCTTTTGGGCGAGGTAGTTTGCGATGAAACTGCTTTTCTGCTTCAAAAAGTTCACAGACTTTTACATTCTTGCAGTTCAAAGATGAATTGGGCAAAGGTTCTTGAAAATTACCGCGATGCTCAGCCTGAGTTTTGTTTGTATATTTTTACAGAGAAGATCGAAAAGGGCAGCAAGGTCTTGAAATTTGCCCGAAACACCGAGCTGGCAGTTGAGCCTGACCGTGTTGATGTTTACTTCGACTATATCAGAAACCATAAGGAAGAAAAGCATTTTGGATACGCAAAAGGTGGGGAATACAGCTACAGCATTAAGGACAAGACAAGCTCCACTGTATATAGCGCTGATGTTAAAATACCTGACCGCACACCGCAAATGCCTGTAAGTCCTACGCCTAAGAAAATCAGAAAAAAGATAAGTGTTTCTACAGATGAGTTGCTTGCAAGTGCGGCTGAAATGGCTGAGAAAAAGCCTGATGATTATTGCTATTCTATACTCAAAAGCAACACCCTAAAAGCTGTCACAGAGGGCAATGTTAAGAGTGCAAACAGGCTTGAGATCGACAAGATAACAAATCTTGTGGGCATGGTCGGTTCAGGAAAATCCACTCTAATGAAAGTGCTGTCTTATCACCTTGCAAAGGCTGATAAAAAGGTCGTTCTTGTGCTTGACACTGTTTCAAGTGTGCTGGAGATGTGTTCTTATTTATCTCAGTTTGGAGTTAGTGTTTCACCTGTGATAGGCAGGGGCGGACGTGAAAAATACATTGATCAGGTGGCGAAAGCTCATGAAAAATATTTGCAAAATGAGTATTCTAAGTATCTCACTGCCCCTTGTATTATCGACGGCATGGCAAAAAATAAGAGCGACAAAAGTTCTGCTCCAATGTTTGGAAACGAGCCGTGCAGGTCGCTTATGAAAAATAAAAAGCACTATAATTGCCCTTATATGGATATTTGCCCTGCGGTGAGAATGTACCGAGATGTTTATACGTCAAATGTTATCGTGACAACTGTGCAGGGGCTTGCGGCAATAAGGCTTCTTGGGGATAACAAGCTGTTTTTGGAATATGTGCTGGAGCAAGCTGACCTTGTGATATTTGATGAATGTGACAAGGTACAGAAAACACTTGACGAGTTTTTCACACCGTCAGCAAGCTTTGATAAGTTTAGGCAGAATGCGGCGATTTTATGCAGTGAAGTCATGAATATGGATACAGAGGTACTTGAGAGCTTGGACGATAATGAAAAAGAATATGTTGATAAGCTTTCTATTTCTGTTAGGGTTTGTATGGCAGTTAGAAATGCTATAAACTCTTACGGCAGCAAGTGGCAGACCATACTTAGCAGGACGTTTTCGGCTGAGATACTTTATAACAGCCTTTGCAAAGATAATAAGGGCAATAAGTATATATCTGACAAGGCGTTGGCTCATATGCGACGTGTGACCCTTGGAATGGATAATGATAAGGATATTGAGTATTTGATGATGCTTGTACTATCTCAACAGAAAGAAAGTAAGAAATTATCCGAAGCATTTAATGATTGGCTCACGGACAATAACTGTAAGCCTGACAAGACTTTTTCTGACCATATCAAGCTTTATCTTGTGGTGGCGGCGTTCGATAATTACATCAGGGAGATAAGCGATTCCTATTTGTTTTTGCCGTATGAGCGGAAAACACAGCAGGAGCTTACTGACTTTTTGTCTACACGTTTTACCGCACAGCAGAAAATTCTCCCTTCATCTGCAATGGGTAATCTTTTCGGCATGAAGAACGACCCGCAAAAGGGGCTTATTCTTTACCGTCAATACGCATTCGGACGTGCGCTTATGGACCGTATGCCTTGGCTTCGGCTCACGGAGGAGGGTCAGCCCGCAGGACCTAATGTGCTGATGCTTTCAGGGTCAAGCTGGGCGGACGGCTGTTTGCAGTATCACGTCAATGTGCCTGTGAAGTATCTTCTTGAAGCGGAGGAGTGGAAGCGCAGGAAGATAGCGGAGTCGAAAATGATAGACCTTGGAACTGCAATAAGGGTTTCAGGCAGTGGCAGTGAAGAACGTGAAGAAAACCTTACAGAGGTCATAAAAAAGATAATGGGGACGATAGAAGCAGAGCTTCGCTCTGAGGGAAAACTGCTTATGATAGTGAACAGTTACAGTGAAGCACAAACTGCGGCAAATTATCTCAACAGACTTTTGTCGAATGAAAAGACGGTGGCATGTATGTGCAGGGAAGCAGATGAATTTGACGAGAACATGATACTCAGGAGCGAGATAGCAGACTTTTCAGATCATTCGGCTGATATAATGGTAGCTCCTGCGCAGGCGATAGAGCGAGGTTATAACATTGTTGACAAGGACGGTCATTCGGCATTTGGAAGCGTATTCTTTTTGGTGCGCCCAATGGAAGTTCCTGACGAGATATCTTCAAAATGCACAAAGCTAAACGGCTTTCTTGAAAGGCACTGTGTTCTGTCGGTGAAGGAAAACGCTTTTGACAGGGCGGCAAAGCTTCGCAGTGAAGCCACAAGGCAGTGGTCGCTCATGGAACGTCAGGGGAAAATGCAGTTAAGCTCCCTTGACCCTGTGATGAAGCTTGACGTAACGGCAAGCTTGTTTGTGCTTATTTTGCAGATATTCGGACGGCTTTGCAGGATAACGGATGAGAGCAAGCCTGCACCGAGAGTTTATTTTGCGGACGGAGCTTTTCGCCGTTCTGAGAAAAATACTGCGGGCTACGACCTACTAAACGAGCTTATAGATTATCTTGACAGCATGATTGACAACAAAGAAACGGGAAAGATAGCAGAAACGCTTTATCAGCCGTTTTATGAAGCATTCAAAAAAGGAGTTGAAAAAAATGAATTCGCCGATATATCCGATGACATTTATTCCGAAGAAGAGGAATTTTAAGCTGTATTATCTTGCTTTTCCAAAGCCTTGGAAAGAACTGCTCATACAGTTGCAAGTTTCTGCCTACAAAAAATACGATCCGGAGTATTATATGAAGCTGTTCGGTTTGAAAGCATGCCTGAACGGGTGGCTTGACGAAGTTGTAAACGTGGGCAACATGAAAGCAAATTCTGATGACAGCAGGTGGTTCGTGTCTTTGAACGAGCCTGATGTTCATAAGATATGCAAGATAATGAAAATATGGGTCACGGCAGAATATGAGCTGAATGATAAGGCAACCTCGGAAACAAAGGCGATAGCAGAAAAGTTTAAAAGAGAGATAGGCCCTGATGTGCTGAGATATGGTATCACCTCGGAAGAAGTATGCCTTTTCAACGAGGACGGCACTGCGGCGGTGGACTATGCCTTTGACGCCTTTGCACTGTATGTGGCGAACTCTCTTAATGGAAAGACCATACCCCTTTTCGGTCAGAAGCTTACGTTCAGCAATTGTGGCTTAAAAAAGCTTGTTAGCCAGCCTATAGAATATGATAAGCAATATTATTCCTACGGGCTTGAATTTTCAGTTCAGACAACTCCGCCCCAGCGCGAGTGTATGCTTCTTGTTTTTCCAAGCGTGAAACGCTTTGTTTCAAATGCTTGGAAAAAGAAGATATACCTTAAAGAGAACATAAACGCTCTTGTGAAAATGTCTGAAAATAAATACAGAGTTATGAAAATGAAGCAGCAGCGAAAAAATATTGATAAAGAAAAGACAGAATATTTTCGTGATTGGAACTATGCTGACATAAACTGCTATGGATTGTATCATAGTAACTCAAATTTTCCTGCCGCTGAGGAGGTGCTTAAACACCCTGAAATTTATGTGGGCAAAAATGCGAGATCGCAGATACTTTTGCCTTATAAATTTGGCATGGATTTCACTAATATGAAAATTGGCACAGGCGTGTCAGTAAAGGAAAAATGTGAGTTTTATCATCAGCTGACGCCGCTTCTGAAAGATATCGCAGAGCCTATGGGTGAGGTGCAGTCTGTGCGGGCGATACATTATAAAAAACCTGACAAAAAGCAATTTGAAGTGGCTGATATCCAAAAAATGCGCAGAGAAAGGCTGAAAGTCTGCACGGGCAGGGATAAGATCACTCTCGAGATATACGGTCATGACAGCGACGAGCCTTTGAAAAACGCTATTATGGAGGATATCTGCCAGTATTTTGGCGACACGGACGGCTCAGATGTGACAATAGAGATAGAAAAGCGCAGTATAGGCTCTCTTGGGGATATGATGAACGGCAAAAGCTATGAAGACCACCTTTTGCGCATAAAAAGGGTGCAGGAATGCGTTGAGAAGTCGGCTGAGATAAAGGGCGCGGTGGTTATCCTGAAAAACACTTCTGGGGAAAAGGGCGACCCGAAAGCCGCACTGAGGGCAGGTTTTGCGGACACAAACCGACTTACGCAGTTTATTGTCCCTGACGTTTTAGATGAGAAAGCTAAGGATAAGCCTTCAAAAAGCAGGATACATGGAGCGGTGCTGGATATTTTCAGACAGTTTGGATACACGGAATTTGCTGACAACAGAAACACAGTGAAAAATCCTGCCTGCGCCGCTGATGTGATAGGTGTGTATGCTTATCAGACTTTAAGACCTTTGTGGGCGGCTGAAAGCAAATCGCCAGTGTTGACGGCTAAGTGCCTGCCTGCGTATGTGACTTTCAACGCACGAAGCGGACAGGTAAAAGCCGAGTGCGGTCTGTTTGATGAAAGAGAGCTTTCTTATCCCGAAGCGCTTATTGCTTTTTCAAAGCTTTCAAGAAAGGACGATTTTGTAGACAAGTGCAATCAAGTCGCAAGGGGTGGATTTGTCACTAAGCTTTTGGGCTTGAGAGATCTTTATAAGGAAAGCGACGGACTTGTGCTTGTTTCTTGCAATGGTTTGACAAGAAATTTGTGGCATGGAATATCTGACACAAGCATTTCAGGCTACAATATGAAAAAGGCTTTTATTCCTGAGAAAATAAAGATAGGCAATTCTTATGCTGAAAGAACGGAAGCTTTTACAGACTCTCATCTTAGGATTATCCGTTTAAGAGAGGGCGTAAGCACTTTGGAAGTGCCTGATTATTATACTGAAATAAATGCAAAGGGCGAATTTAAGCAGGCTTCGGGAGTTTATCGCAGAAAAGATGTTTTCTGGGGAATAGAATCACGCCCTGACAATATTGAATATAGAAATAGCTATAAAAATTGCAGGGCGGATAATCCAATAAAAAGCTTTGACGAATGCGCCCTTATGGAATATTATCCTCTGCAACTCAGGGAGGAGGACGACCCTAAGCAGTGGGTGGGATATGCAAATCTACTGAGAGAGCTTATGCCTGAAAATCCCTCCAGGCAATCTGTCCGCCTGCCTGCGCCGTTGCACCTTGCCAAACTCATGAGCGAATATTTTCTCCTTTGCGACAAAGAAAAATAGTCTTATTTACCTCAAATGGGAACATAATAGAATATAATAAAAGCAGTACCGAAATGCTTGGCACTGCTTTTAAGAAAGGAAATCCATATGATATACAAAATAACCTTGTTTGACGCCAACTGTCCCTCTTGCACAAGCGGCACAGCTTCGTTTTTTACTGAGGATATCGACGAATTTGAACACAATTATTTTTCTGATGAAAATGTGGAATCGAACCAGCTTGAAGCGCAGAAACAACGCTATTTCCGCAGTAAGGCAGGGGAAATTGTCACCGACTATTACTCCGATGACCCTGAGCTGAACATTTTTCAGTATGCAGAATATGGCACTATCGAAAAGCGAAAGACTTTTCATTACGAGGACAAGATCTTTGAGCTTCACAACGGATATTTAATTCCTTATCCTATATACGCCGCAGAAGCTATTGTCGAGCTGGCGCAGATAGCGTTTAAAAAGAACCCTGATGAGGAGGGTGAAAAGTATCTTGTGGCAAGATACTCATTGAGGGGAGTGTGCTGTAAAGACACTTTTGGGAGCGATAAGGATAAGTTCGAGGACTGCACCCCTTATGGAAATCCTATTATCAAGACCTGCTATCCTGAAGATCTGCCGTACAAAGGTGAAAAAGAAATCTATTCTGATTGCAAACTGTCAACATTTGCATGGGTGGAGCTGTATCAAAACTGTTTCAAGGGCGACAATGTCAACGGCTATGAGATAGAAGAGCCTACAGAAGAACAGCTTGCGTGGATAATGCGTGATATTCCAGGGGAGGCAGGCTAGTCTGCAGTGATGACACTGCCTATATCAATGTCGTTTTCTCTGAGATATCGGTCAGCTATTTTCAACCATTTTTGTGTGCCGTCAGAGCTTTCGATCAAAACACTGCACATGAGTTCGCTGTCCTCCGGTATACCCTCGCAGCCGTAATCCTCCTCACTTATGTCTATAACTTTGTATTTCATGCTTTCAAGACCTTTCCGGTGTGATATTGGTGATACTATAATTATAGCACAGCATTAAATTTTTTCAAGAGAAATATACTAAGCACGGCACATGACCGTGCTTTTTTGCTAGGTTGATTGTTAATAAAATGTAAAATATCTCTACAACCTGTTGACTTAGAGCTAACTCCAGGTGGTACAATATAAGTAAGCTAAAGCTAAGAAAAATTATAAGTGAAACAGGAGGAAATGAAAATGTATCTTGAAAAAATAAACTCACCTGCTGACGTTAAAAAGCTCACTGTTGATGAAATGACAGCGCTGGCTGAGGAAATGAGAAAGGCTCTGCTTTTCAGGCTCAGCAAGCATGGTGGACATTTTGGCCCTAACTTCGGCATGGTGGAAGCCACTATCGCAATGCACTATGTTTTTGAGTCCCCTAAGGATAAGATAGTTTTTGACGTTTCACATCAAAGCTATCCACATAAAATTCTCACAGGCAGAAAGGAGTCCTACCTTGACGCTGACAAGTTCGATGATATCTCAGGCTACACAAACCCAGAGGAGAGCGAGCATGACTTGTTTACGGTTGGCCATACTTCCACTTCTGTGAGTCTTGCAAGCGGTCTTGCAAAGGCCAGAGATCTCAAGGGTGAGGAGGGCAATGTTATCGCTGTTATCGGCGACGGCTCTCTCAGCGGTGGCGAAGCTCTGGAGGGTATCGACTTTGCAGGGGAAATGGATACAAACTTCATAATCGTTGTGAACGATAACGATATGTCTATCGCAGAAAACCACGGCGGTATGTACAGAAATCTCAAGCTTCTTCGTGATACCGAGGGCAAGGCTGAATGTAACCTTTTCAAGGCAATGGGTCTTGACTATGTTTTCGTTAAGGACGGCAACGATATTCCTTCGCTTATTGAGGCTTTTGAGGGCGTAAAGGACAGCAAAAAGCCAGTTGTTGTTCACATTGTAACACAAAAGGGTAAGGGCTATGCTCCTGCGGAAAAGGATAAGGAAACATGGCACTGGCATATGCCGTTCGACCCTGAAACAGGCAAGTCCCTTTACAATCCTGAGGGCGAGGATTACAGAACTGTTACCTGCAATTATCTCCTTGAGAAAATGCAGGCTGACAAGTCCGTGTGTGCTATAACCTCCGCTACTCCGACGGTTTTCGGCTTCACTCCTGATGTCAGAAAGAAAGCAGGCAAGCAGTTTATGGACGTGGGCATTGCGGAGGAACACGCAATGGCACTTGCCTCAGGTATAGCAAAGAACGGAGGAAAGCCTTTCTACGGTGTTTACAGCTCGTTTATACAGCGTGCCTACGACCAGCTTTCTCAGGACGTTTGCATAAATAAAAGTCCTGTTACAATAGCTGTTTTTGCGGCTTCGGTTTACGGCATGAGTGACGTTACTCACCTTGGAATTTACGATATACCGATGATATCAAATATCCCTGAGCTTGTTTATCTTGCACCTGTAACAAAGGAAGAATATCTTGCAATGCTGGATTGGTCCCTTGAACAGAACGAACACCCTGTTGCAATAAGAGTTCCTGCAAGCCTTGTTTCAGATGGCAAGCCTTTCACAAAGGATCTTTCAAAGCTCAACAAGTATGAGATGACACAGAAGGGCAGTCAGGTTGCTGTTATCGCACTGGGTTCATTCTACGGCTTGGGCGTTGAGGCTGCAAAGCTTATCGAGGAAAAAACAGGTGTCAAGGCTACTGTAATAAACCCTTACTACATCACAGGCATTGACAAGGAAATGCTTGAAAGCCTTAAGGCTGACCACAAGACCGTTATCACTCTTGAGGACGGCGTTCTTGAGGGCGGCTTTGGCGAGAAGATAGCAAGATTTTACGGCGACAGTGATGTAAAGACCCTTTGCTTTGGTCTTGAAAAGAAGTTCTATGACCGCTATGATCCTGCCGAGGTGCTGAAAGAAAATCATCTTACCCCTGAGCAGATAGCTGAGGACGTTATAAAAACTCTTTGATCTTTGAGGTGACAATATGAAAAATATACTTGTTATATCCGCAAGCCCTAGAAAGGGCGGAAATTCCGACGTGCTTTGCGATGAGTTCATAAAGGGTGCACAGCAGGCAGGACACAAGGCGGAAAAAATATTTCTCAGGAACTTTAAGGTGAACTACTGCACAGGCTGCGGCGTTTGCAACAGCACTCACAAGTGCGTGCAGAAAGACGATATGGCGGAGATAATGGACAAAATGGTGAACGCTGACGTTATCGTTTTTGCAACGCCTGTTTATTTCTACACCATGGACGCCCAGCTCAAGACACTCATTGACAGAACAGTGCCGAGATACACTGAAATGGTAAATAAAGAAGTGTATTATATACTCACTGCGGCTGATACCAATGCCGCTAACCTTGAAAAGACAGTTGAGAGCATAAGGGGATTTACTCTTGACTGTCTTGACGGGGCTGTTGAAAAGGGTATCCTTTACGGCACAGGCGTGTGGGACAAGGGCGAAGTGCAGAGCAGTGCACACATGAAAACCGCTTACGAAATGGGACTTCATTCATAAAATCCATTTGGAAGAGAGCTTGCTTTGGCAGGCTCTTTTTTCTTGATTAAAAATGCAAATCGTGATATACTATAATAAGTTTAGAAACATCAAGGAGAGAGAAAAATGCTATTTAGTGAAGAGGCTATCGGCTTTTTGTTTGAAAATCATACGAGAGATAGTAAGGATTGGTTCAAGGAGCATAAGGCGGATTATCACAGGCTCATAGAAGAGCCTTTTGCGGAGCTTATCACTGCGCTCACGCCTATAATGAACGATATTGACAGCAGGATAGTATGCAACCCGAAAAAGATATCAAGGCTTTACAAAGACGCACGTTACAACAAGGGCGGACCGATATTCAGAGAGAGCGTGTGGTGTTCTTTGAAATGCCAGCGCGACAAAAGCGAATATCACCCCATGCCTGAGTTTTATTTCTATATCTCTACCCACGGTTTCGGCTATGGTTGTGGATATTACAAAACCGACAGAGAAAGCATGGACGAAATGAGGGCGATGATACTTGCAGGTGCGCAGGAATATAAAAAGGCTTACAAGGCGCTGAAAGACAACAGCAAGTTCGTTTTGTTCGGTGACGAGTATAAGCGTGACCATTTTCCAAATGCCAGCCGTGAGGACGCTTTGTGGCTCAACAAAAAGGACATAGGCGTAAGCTTTGACAGTGAAGACCCTAAGCTGCTTTTCAACGTGAACTTGCTGGACACAGTATGCAGTGACCTTGCTTCTCTTGGAGATGTATACAGATTTTTTATGAGGGCGGAGGATAATATTTTGCAGAAAAAAGTAAAATAGCGGAGAAATTGTGTCTTGTTTGAGAATGCTTTCTGACAATTTTGTGTAAAACGCTATAAATTTTCTGGTTGTTTTATTGAAATATACAATTTATATGCTATTTGTTCAAAGAAATATTGACAGTGAATTAATTATATGTTATACTTTTATTATCCGAGGCACCGATGAAGTAAGGTGTATACTATGGGTGGATAAAAAATTATAAAGGCAAGACGTTTGAAATCTTTTGAACGGTGTTGTCATGAAGGGGATCAGTGTGTGCGGCAGGCTTTTTATAGAATTACCTGCGGTGCAGCAAAAAGAGTGATAAAAAAATGCTCTCCGAGGTTTTCGGAAAGCATTGCAGAGCGTAGCTTGTTTATCTTTTCACAGCCTGTGCAGCGAAATGCTGACAGGTCTTTTTGTTTATATGGATATGTTTGCTTAGGCTGACTTTAAATGTGATATGTAATTCTGTCGGCAAAGATAGTTATAAGCGGCAGAGTTACAGCACTGAGAATAGTGGTGACTGTAAAGATCTCTGAGGCTGTTTTAGGGTCCTTGTCAAGGTTTACAGCGAACATTGTACACATGGTCGCAGCAGGGCAGGCGGCGGCTATGGTAACTGTCATAAGAACTATCGGAGGAGGATCAAGTATCCACGCTGCAAAGAAGCCTGCCACAGGGAGTATTATGAGCTTGCACAGTGAAACGTAGTAGATACGGCGGTTTTGAAGGGCTTTCAAAACGTTGGTCTGTGCGGCTGTTGCACCTGCTATCACCATGGCGATAGGTGTGTTCATATCTGCTATGTACTGCAAAGCTGTTGCAGGAACTTTCGGCAGTCTGATATTTGTAAGATAGCAAATAAGACCGACCACAACGGCTATAACTGACGGTGAGATAAGGGCTTTCACAAGAGAAGAAAAGTCACGCTCGCCTTTCATTGTCATAAGTCCGTGCGTCCAGATAAGGACGTTGAAGAACGTAAGATACGCTGTAAGATACAAAACGCCCTCTGAGCCGTAAATGCCGTTTATAAGTGGTATGCACATGAATGCACAGTTTGAATATATTGACGAAACACGCTCCACCGCAAGGTCGGGAGTCTTTTTTCTTATAAGAACATAGGTGAGCAAGATAGTCACTGCATAGGATATCGCTGACAGCAGAAAAGACCACAGCAATCCATGCACAAGGGTCTTGTCATATTTTGACTGATAGGACATGAATATAAGCACAGGATTGATTATATTCAGTGCGAATGAGGACAACTGTTTTGTACCGTCCTTTGTGATTATCCCTTTTAAATAGCAAAATGCGCCTATAATAAGGATGATGAACATTATTATTATTTGGTTTCCGATTATCAGACCTGCTTCCATTTTTACTTCCTCTTTCACATATATTTTTCTTCTTTAGGTGTTCTTTCGTCAGAATACCCAAATATTATATCAGACTTTTGTGAAAAAAGCATGAACTCACAGTATACATTGATAGGGGATTTTTGTGATTTTTATGTGCGTAAATAAGGTAAAATAGCAAATAACTCACCGATCTTTACGCTATGCCTTATCTCTTGACATAAAAGTTTAAGGGGTGTATAATGTTAAGAGCAGTATTGTCTTGAAAAAGAAATATAGTACATGGTCTGAAAGGATATTTACATATGGATATAAAGAAAATATGTGCGGCTCTCTGCGCTTGCGTGGTATGCTTGTGTGCAGCGGGCTGTTCAAAGGATAGTAAGGACAGCTCTTCTGCCACAGAGAGCAAGGCGAACGTTTCAACAGCCGACAATGCCGACAGCGCAAAGTCTGAGGACAGCAAGGGTGACGAGAGTGATGCGGATAGTAAGGTATTGAACGAGCAGGGTGAGCTTATTACAAAAACTGCTGCGATCTTTGACGGTGACTACACTCTGAAAACGACCTGCACAGAGGCCGACGGCTCAAAGCAGGAGGTAGTAAGAGCCAAAAAGGGCGGAAACATCTATCTGAAAGTCACATCGGATATAGGTACCAGCGGATTTATCTATGTTGACGGAGCAGGATATGATTACGATAACGTGACCGGTGTTTATCACAAGTCAGACGTGACGGAGCTTGACGGCGTCCTTGAAAGCATAGTCAAGCAAAACCTGCCGAGAACCTATGGCCATATAAACAGTGATGAGGCTGATGATTTCGATATCGAGGAGTACACTTATACGGGCGACACATACATTACTGCTATCGACCTGTATTTTGATAAATCTGACGGAAGCTTAAAAAAATACACGCAGACCTTTACCATTGAAGGCTCAGATGATACAGTTTCAGAATACACTGTTGACGAGCTTTCGGGGGAAGCTGACGACAGCCTGTTTGACGTATCTCAGGCGACAAGTCTTGTGGACTTTGACAGTATGTCAGAGGATCAGAGGCTTGGCTATTGTCAGGGTATCTTAAACAAAGCAGGCGTTACAACAGACGATCTCAGTGCAGGGGGATATCAGACGGACGATCTTAAGACTATATCCTATGACAGCTTTGTGAGCCTTGTTTACACATACGGCTACAAGTCTGCACAGCAGTAAGTCAAAATGCACAATTTCAGCGTGGAGATTTGTTGAAAACGCAGGGCGGAAAATGCCCTCTCTATGCTTTACTTGTATGCGTTTTTTTGGTATAATTATAGGTGCGGTCTTTACCGCATAAAAACGTATGCTTACAAGAGGATATATATAAATGAATATACTAAAGTTTTTGAAGCCGAAGGCTTGCGTGGATTTTGTCTATGATGACAACACAGCAAGGCAGGCCCTTGAGAAAATGAAAAATCACAGCTTTACCGCTGTGCCTGTTATCGACCGTGAGGGCAGATATGTAAAGACCCTTGCAGAGGGCGACTTTCTGTGGTTCATGCTCAATAATGGCATTCAGGATATGCGTGAGCTGGAGAAATATAGGATAAGTGAGATAACAAGACGTGTTAGAATGAAACCCGTCTATGTTTATTCTACTATCGAGGATCTGATACTTCTTTCAATGGATCAGAACTTTGTGCCTGTTATTGATGACAGGGAAGTTTTTATAGGTATTGTGACGAGAAGAGATATACTTAAATATTGTCACGATACTCTTAACGAGTATGAAGCGAAATATGGTCATAAGGAAGAAAAAGAGGAGATAGGTGCAGTATAAGCACTAGGAAAGGAATTGTTGTAAAAATGAAGAGGACAAACAAAAAGGGCGGTGCAGCTATAGTTGCTGTGCTTATAGTTATAATGCTTGTGGCTGTTGGTTCAGCGGCATTGGTGGTAACAGGAAGATATACCATTCAGGCAAGCAAGGTGGCAGACGCGGTTGTTAAGGTGAACAGCAAACCTGAGGAAAGCTCTTCTGAGGAGGTTTCAGAGGTTGACGACCTTTCATCAGTTGTGGAAGAGCCTGTGAGCAATTATCCTGTGAAGTCTGCAAATTATCAGGATATAAATATAAAGGGTATGACAGCAAACTCAGCTATACTTGTTGACGCTGACACTAATGAGATAGTTGCAGGTTATAATTACGAGAAAAAGGTATATCCTGCTTCTCTTACAAAGATGCTTACGCTTCTTGTAGCCGCAGAGAATATTCAGGATATGGACGCTACATATAAGTTCACAAGCGATGATATCGACCCTCTTATCGAGGACAACGCATCAAGAGCAGGCTTTGAAGCCGGGGAAACTGTTACAATGAAAGACCTGCTTTATTCAGCTATCCTTGTGAGCGGTGCTGACGGCACAACAGGTCTTGCAAACGCAGTTGCAGGCTCAGAAGAGAAGTTCGTTGAGCTTATGAACGCTAAGATCCAGGAGCTTGGTCTTACCGGCACGAAGTTTGTGAATGCAAGCGGTCTGCACAACAAAAATCATTATTCCACAGCGCAGGATATCGCAGTTATCACAAAGGCGGCTATGGATAACGAAACTTGCCGTGAAGTGCTTACAGCAACAAAGTACACAACTTCAAAGACAAAACAGCACAAGGACGGTATCGAGCTTACAAGCATCGTTGCACAGAGAATTGAGGGCTACTATGTGGATTGTGACGGTGACGGCGAGGCTGACGACGGTATAAGCATCGAGGGCGGAAAGACAGGCTTTACCGACGAAGCAAAGTACACCCTTTCAACTATACTTGATGATAACGGACACAAATATATTTGTGTTACAACAAAGTCTAAGGATGAGCTGAAGTCTGTTGAGGATCAGATAGCTATTTATGAAAAGTATCTGGGTGGCAAGGCTTCTGATAATAAAGACAAGGACAGCAAGACGGACACTGACACGTCTTCTGTTTCTGAGGTCGAGGATTAATAGATAGGAAAAATAAATGCGGATATCTCGTGGAGGTATCCGCATTTTTGTATTTTATTTTGCAAATCAGTGTAGTCAGTGTAGGGGCGAACAGCGTTCGCCCGTCGAAGTGATAAAGCTATCGGTTTTACTATCCCTATGTAGCGTTTGTGTCAATTCGTGTAACATTGTATCAATTTTTATAGCGTTTTTTTACAAAAAGCGGGCGAACAATGTTCGCCCCTACATGAATTGGCAGAATATTCATCTTAAAAGCTTTTGTATCACACCTATGACCTTGGAAAGGTCATCACAGCAGGCATACAGAAGCTTTTTTGTTTCCTCGTCAGGCTGCGAAAGGTCGGGTATCATAATAGGTTTGCAACCTGCGGTGTGGGCGGAGCGTATGCCGTTTGGTGAGTCCTCCAGGGCAATGCACTCGCTAGGGTCAAGCCCCAGCTCCTTTGCGGCGGCGAGATAAATATCAGGGGCAGGCTTGCCGTTTTCTATCATGTTTCCGCAGACAAGTTTGTCAAATCTGTCAATGATATTTATAGAGCTGAGATACAGCGTGGTGCGCTGGAGGTCGGTGGCGGTGGCAACGGCTTTTTTCAGCCCTGTGCTGTCGAGATAGTCAAGGAGTTCATCAAGCCCCTTTTTCTTTTCTATACCGTTTTGCCTGATAAACTCGTTCATAAGCTCGATACGCTTTCCACGGACTTTGTAGTAATCAAAATCCTCTCCGAAAATGCCTTTAAGATGTGGGATAGCATACTTCGCTGCAAGAGAGCGTATGCCCAGAACGTGTTCCTTTGTCATTGGATAGCCGTAATGATTCGCCGCCTCACACCAAAACCTTGTGAGCAGTTTTTCCGTATCTATCATTAGTCCGTCCATATCAAATATAACGCCTTTGAGCATTTTTATCACGCCTTTCCAACTTGGTATCTGTTATTATATCACACTTTTGACAAGTTTTCAATAAAACTGCACAAATTAGAGGCGCGGAACATACATTCTATTGTGCATCTATATAATTCGCAATTAAAATTATATAATCCTATTGACAAATTATTAGAATGTGGTATAATAAGTACAGTGATAAAAGGCGACGCCATATGGGAGCGCCTTAAAGAAAGGAATGAGAGCAAAGTGAACAAGAGCGTGTATAGTCTGGTGCTTGCAGACGATGTGGTGGAGGCTATTGACAGACTGGCATATTCCATGAATACCAGCCGTTCAAATCTGATAAATCAGATTTTGGCAGAGCGTGTCCAGCTTCTCACCCCTGAAAAAAGAATGCGTGAGATATTCGCTAAAATAGAACAGCTTATGGACAGCAGGTTTCAGACCCTTAATCAGCCCTCTGACGCTATGATGTCTATAAAAAGTCCTTTGAGATATAAATATAAGCCGACCATACGATACAGCATAGAGCTGAGCCGAGATTTTCACGGAAAGGTGGGGAGGCTGAAAGTATCTTTCAGAACTCAGAGCACACAGCTCATTTCAATGCTTGACAGCTTTTTTAAGCTGTGGGCAAGGCTCGAAGAAAAATATCTTTCGTATCTTTTCACTACTGGCGTGCCTTATGAAACAGCCGAGGGCAGATTTACAAGAGATTTTTACGCACCGCCTCAGTCGGAGCTGACCGACGAGGATATAGCGAACGCTATCGGTGATTATATAAGCTGTATGGACAGCTGTATTCAGCTTTACTTTGACAACGCCGCAGAACCTGAAACGGCGGCAAGAAAGGTATCTGAAATGTATGAAAGATATCTGAAAAAAGGCGTTGTCGTTCTTTAAACGGTGGGCGGTGCATTCCGCCTGCTGTGAGCATATATCTTTTTAAGATGATAAGGGAGGTAATTTTATGAACGCTCAGAAATTGACACAGAAATCATTGGAAGCTTTGCAGGAAGCGCAGAGCATTGCCTCAAGAAACTCAAATCAGGCTGTTGACCAGCAGCACTTGCTGTTGGCTTTGCTTTCACAGGAAAACGGTCTTGTGCCGCAGCTTTTTGTAAAAATGGATATCGCCCCTGAAAATATAGAGGCGGCTCTTACAAGAGCAGTTGACGATATACCTAAGGTGCAGGTAGGCGGACGTGCGCAGGACTCTGTATACATTTCAAGCGACCTTGACAAGGCTTTTGCGGAAGCCGAGTCGGAAGCTTCAAGAATGAAGGACGAATACGTTTCAGTTGAACATCTTGTTATGGGCATAATGGACAGCCCTAACAGCGCTTTGAAGGAAATATTCAAGACCTTTGGTGTAACAAAAACAAAGTTTCTGAAAGTTCTTCAAGCTGTAAGAGGAAATGCTCAGGTAACGAGCCAGAACCCTGAGGAAACATATGACGTGCTGAAAAAGTACGGTCAGGACCTTGTGGAGCTTGCAAGACAGAATAAGCTCGACCCTGTTATCGGCAGGGACAGCGAGATAAGAAACGTTATAAGGATACTTTCAAGAAAAACAAAGAACAACCCTTGCCTTATTGGTGAGCCTGGCGTTGGTAAGACCGCCATTGCAGAGGGCCTTGCTCAGCGTATCGTCAGCGGAGATGTTCCTGACAGCCTGAAAGACAGACAGGTTTTCTCACTTGATATGGGTGCGCTTATCGCAGGCGCAAAATACAGAGGCGAGTTTGAGGAGAGATTTAAGGCTGTCGTTGAGGAGATAAAGAAGTCTGAGGGCAGGATAATCCTCTTTATAGATGAGCTTCACAATATTGTTGGCGCAGGCAAGTCAGACGGCGCAATGGATGCAGGCAACCTGCTGAAACCTATGCTTGCAAGGGGCGAGCTCCATTGTATCGGTGCAACGACTCTTAACGAGTACCGTCAGTATATCGAAAAGGACGCCGCTCTTGAAAGACGTTTCCAGCCTGTTATGGTTGACGAGCCGACAGTTGAGGACACTATCTCTATACTTCGTGGTCTGAAAGAAAGATACGAAGTGTTCCACGGCGTAAAAATTCAGGATCAGGCGCTTATTGCGGCGGCTGTTCTTTCAAACAGATATATTACAGACAGATTTCTCCCTGATAAGGCTATCGACCTTGTGGACGAAGCCTGCGCACTCATCAGAACGGAAATGGACTCAATGCCTACAGAGCTTGATGAGATAAGACGTAAGATACTCCAGCACGAGATAGAGGAAACTGTCCTTAAAAAGGAAACTGATAAGCTTGCAGTTGAACATCTCCATGAGGTGCAGAAAGAGCTTTCAGAAATGCGTGAGCAGTTCAATGAGATGAAAGCTAAATGGGAGAATGAGAAGTCTGCTATCTCTAAGGTTCAGAAGCTCCGTGAGGATATCGAGCAATGCTCAAAGGATATTGAGAGAGCAGAGCGTGAATATGACCTTAACAAGCTTGCAGAGCTGAAATACGGCAGAATGGCTGACTTGCAGAAGCAGCTTGCCGAGGAAGAAGAAAAGGCAGAGAAGTCAAAGACAAAGAACACTCTGCTAAGAGATAAGGTAACAGAGGAAGAGATCGCAAGGATAATCTGCCGCTGGACAGGTATCCCTGTTGCAAAGCTTATGGAGGGCGAGCGTGAGAAGCTTCTCCACCTGCCTGATATCCTCCACGAGAGAGTTATCGGTCAGGACGAAGCCGTTGAGCGTGTGTCTGAGGCTATCATGAGATCACGTGCCGGTATCGCAAATCCAAATCAGCCGATAGGTTCGTTCCTGTTCCTTGGTCCTACAGGCGTTGGTAAAACAGAGCTTGCAAAAACTCTTGCGCAGGCATTGTTTGACGATGAGAACAATATCGTTCGTATAGATATGTCGGAGTACATGGAGAAATTCAGCGTAAGCCGTCTTATCGGAGCGCCTCCGGGATATGTAGGCTATGAGGAGGGTGGTCAGCTCACCGAGGCTGTAAGAAGAAAGCCTTATTCAGTAGTTCTTCTTGACGAGATCGAAAAGGCTCACCCTGACGTTTTCAATATCCTTTTGCAGGTGCTTGACGACGGACGTATCACAGACTCACAGGGCAGAACGGTTGACTTCAAGAACACTATCATAATCCTTACTTCAAACCTTGGTTCTCCTTATATTCTTGAGGGCATCACACCTGAGGGCGAGATATCTCAGGAAGCAAGGGACAAGGTGGACGCTCTGCTGAAACAGCAGTTCAGACCTGAGTTTCTTAACAGACTTGACGATATAATCTACTACAAGCCGCTTATGAAGACAGAGATATACAAGATCGTTGACCTTATGCTTGCAGAGCTTGGCAAGCGTCTTGAAGACAAGAGGCTCAGCATAGAGGTAACAGACGCCGCTAAGGAAGCTATCGTAAATCAGGGTTACGATCAGAACTTCGGTGCAAGACCTCTCAAGAGGTTTATCCAAAGACGTATCGAAACTCTTATTGCAAAGAAGATCATTGCAGACGAGCTTGAGCCTGATTCTATCTTGCAGGTAGATTATGACAAGGACTTCGTTGTGAACGTTATCTATAATACTGTTACAGAAGAGTGATAGTATTATGCCAAAGGGCAGCTCCGAGAGGGGCTGCCCTTTTTTGTGGAAAAAGAAGGTTTTAATTTATTTTAGGTTAATAATAAAAGAATTATCTTGTTAATGTTTTGGTAAGATATACTGTTTGTAAACAAAAAAGAACAGTTTATTTTGTGAATTATTCTAGGCTATTTTGCTTGCAAATGAGGTACATATATGCTAAAATATTAATATCGTGAAATATGTGATCTGATAAGGGGAATTAATATTTATGAAAGCAAATTTTTCTGATACGAATGATTTTGTTCAGAGCATGAACAGAGGAAAGCGCAAAAAGAAGATAGCGTTGCTGGTGCTGTGTATAGTGCTTGCGTTCCTTGTGGCTGCCTGTGTTGTCGTGGGTCTGAAAATAAGGGAAAATAACCGTATCGCCATGGCGAAATCGGTCATAACAAAGCTTGATATAAGCACTACCTTCAAGGAGTCGGAGTTTTCTGACGATCAGGACTGGGACGGTGACGGCATAAAGAATGCCGATGAAACACGTCATGGCACTAACCTTCAAAGCGAGGATACTGACAATGACGGAATAAGCGACGGCGATGAGATAAAGCTAGGCACGAACCCTATTGAAGCCGATACTGACGGCGACGGTCTTCTTGACGGCTATGAGCTTATGGCAGGCACAAATCCGAGAGAGTCAAAGTCTGACGGAAAGACCAATGACGCTGAAAGAGAGCTTACAGTGGAAAAAAATGCAGGGGACTGCCGCCTTGAAATAAAGGGCGACGCAAACGCTGCCAGTGCGACCCTCGTTGAGCTTGACCTCTTTGGTATCTCTTCAAATGCAAGTATCGTAACAAAGGCTTATGACGCTTATTCTGACTATAAGTTCAACTCGGCAAAGATAACTTTTGATATCGACTCTGCAAAGCTGAGTAAAATGGGATATTCATTTGATGACCTTACAGTGCTGAGATTTGATTCACGCTCGACCCTTTACACAAAGGTGGATTCAAAGGCAGACAAGAGCAAAAAGACAGTTTCTGCTTCTCTTACAGAGCTTGGCACTTATGTGGTAGGAGTTGAGAAAACTGTAAACGATGAAGCCACAACAAGGATCTGCTTCCTCGTTGATAACTCCGGCTCTATGTATCCAAAGGAGCAGTGTGTAACTTCTTCTGAGAATGATGTTGACTTCAAGCGTCTTGAATTTGCAAAGAATCTTATCGACAAGTTTGAGAGCCACTATCAGGTCGGCATTTGCAAGTTCACAGGAAGCTACAAAAAGATGGTAGACTTCACTGATGATAAGACGAAGCTTACGGAAGCTCTCGATAAGATAAAGTCTGAAAAAGAGATATTTAACGGCACTCACAGCCAGACGGCTCTTAAAAAGTGCATGGACGAGTTCAAGGCAACTTCCGGTGGAAAATACAGAAATATCATCGTGATGCTCACGGACGGCGAGTCTGACGAGTTTAATCCTGCAAGCGTTTCAAGCCTTGCAAATACTGCAAAGGATAAGGACATAATCGTTCTTACAGTTGGTCTTGGCAGAGATGTTGACAGAGATTGGCTTCAGGAGCTTGCTTATTCCACAGGCGGAAAGTATTACTCAGCTTCCGACGCAAACGCCCTTAATGACGTTTACAAGCAGATAGTTACTACACTGAACTATGATATTGTTACATACACAAACGCTGATGATAACGTAAGAGGTTATTCACTTTACAACACAGGCTTTGATCCAAAGGTGAACGGCTTCTCATTCAAGAATTTCAGAACAACAACTACCGCAAGTGTTGACTTCGGCATGGCTGTTATGGCAAGAGATTGGTATCTCGGAAATGTAAAGACTTCTCTTGGGGATATCGCTCCGTCAGATAAGAGCGACATAAAGGTGAATGCCGCAGGCTATGACATAAGCGGAACAGACTTCGGTAAACAGTATGACGAAAGAGTGCCGCTTAGCAAGATAACCTCAGACCTTTTTGCGGGCACATATTCGGACGTTACAAAGTACCTCGACTATTCCTGCACGGGGGATATTCTCACCCTTAATGATGACTATAAGTATGACAGCAAGAACAAGGGCTGGGTAAAGGACGTTACGAAAATATCAGGCGGCAATCTCCGTTGGAAAAAGGTAGAGCTGCTTGATATGGATATAGCAAACGGCATTGACAAAATAAGGGGCGGCTATTCCTCAAATGACGCAGAGTTCGCAAAGGCACTCTACAGACTTAACACCCTCCAGTGGGACGATTCTTCGTCAGAGTATAACCTTAACAACGACAGTAAGGGCTTTGAAAAGCTTGAAGACCAGCTCAGCCTTGGCATACCAGTTGTTACAACTATAGACGATACTCATACAGTGAACGCTATCGGACTTATTCAGGATTCTGATTGCCACAGAAAATATATCCTTCAGATATATGACAACAACTATCCTGGGGAAACAAAACAGCTTTATATCCAGAAGCTTCCGAAGTGCAAGCTCAAGATAGACAGCAATGGCAAGGCGACAGTTGTTGGCACAACGTTCGAGTATTCCGCAACATATGAAGGCAAGCAGGTCGGCATAGAATTTTCTGACGTGACAGCTCATTAATAAGAACAAAAAAACGGAACGGCTTTTGAAATGCTCCCCTTTTGTTAGACAATGTGGTATAATAGAAATATACCAATAAAAAATCTAACGAAAGGGGGCATTTTTATGCCAAAAGGAAAACCAAACAAAAGATATACACCGGAATTCAAAATCAAAGTAGTGGAAACAATGCACAGAGAAAAGTTAAGCTATCGTGAAACTGCACGTCAATTTGACATACCGAATAGCAGAGTAACAGCATGGGAACGAATCTATATTGAAGAAGGAGCGGAGGGACTTTACGCAGAACGCAGAGGAAGGAAATCCACAGGGCGACCTCCGAAAATTAAGAAAGAAGAAGATCTGATTGCAGAAGTACAGCGACTTCGTGCGGAGAATGCATACTTAAAAAAATTGAATGCCTTGGTTGCCGAGCGGGTACGGCAAGAGAAAAAGCAAAAGAGCTTGGATGCGGAGCAGTATGCTTTGAAGGAAATATTGATTTTTATGGAAAAAGCGGATTTAAACAGGCAAGTGAGTTTGGCATCCGCTATCATGGATTGCCGGAAGGCGAGGATGCATCTTTCTTTCTGTGCAAAAACTGATACCGGGATATCTTAATGGAATTACAGGAGAGTATGCACCTCCGGCAGGGTATCTGGTAAATGAAAAGGAAGCAGAGGCATTTGATAGAGAGTTCCCGTATATGGAGAAGAAAAAACTTCCGGGACAGATTTTTGAAGGAGATATTCTGTAAATTAGGACTTCGTATTTGTAACAGCTTTGCTGATTTCAGTGGAAAGCCGAGTTCTGATAATGATATTCAATTGATGGTTTATTCCATACGAGAATAAAAATAGAGTAGACGAATTATTTAGCAATCTTCATCAAATCTTTATTTTTTTCTGTTAGGTTATATTTCAGTAAGAAATGAAATATGGAAGGAAGGATAGTAAAGATGGAAATGATGTTGCAGACACAAAATTTGTGTAAATATTTTAGAAAGCAGAAAGCGGTAAATAATGTTTCACTTAATATCGAAAAGGGACAGATTTATGGACTGCTTGGACCGAATGGCGCTGGTAAATCTACCACATTGAAAATGCTGACCGGTATGATGAAACCAACTGCAGGAAAGATTTACTTTGATGGAAAACTTTTGGATAGGAAAGATTTATCAAAAATAGGAGCGTTAATTGAAAATCCGCCTATTTATGAAAATCTTTCCGCCCGAGAGAATTTGAAGGTAAGACAATTATTGCTTGGTACAGATGAAAACAGAATTGATGAGGTCTTGCAGATTGTATCACTTACAAACACCGGAAAGAAGAAAGCAGGACAGTTTTCTTTGGGGATGAAGCAAAGACTAGGCATTGCAATGGCATTGCTTGGAGAACCGGAACTTTTGATATTGGATGAACCTACGAATGGATTAGATCCAATAGGCATCGAGGAATTACGAGAGCTGATCCGGTCTTTTCCGGAACAGGGAATTACTGTAATTCTCTCCAGTCATATTCTCTCAGAGGTACAGTTACTTGCAGATAAAGTCGGGATTATTTCAGGTGGAATCTTAGGATACGAAGGAGCATTAAAGCAGGGAGATAATCTTGAAGATTTGTTTATGAATGTGGTAAGAAAAAACCAGAAAGCAGGTGAAATCCATGGTTAATATTATAAAAGCAGAACATCAAAAAGCCAAAAGAACCATGCGAAAAAAGTTTATCTGGGGATTTCCTCTTCTTACATTTGTCATGGCATTTATATTTACTCTTGGGATGACAAATGCTTATGCAGAAAGTGTTTGGAACTGGTGGTATACACTTTTGCTGCCGGGGATGATTGCTCTATTTTGTTATCTTTCTGTGGCGCAGGAGAAAAAGATAAAATACTATCATTTAATGACTATTCCCACAGACAGAAGAAAATTGTTGCTGGGGAAAATTATTTATATTGGGTACATGATTTTGTTTTCTAATGTGATTGTGTTTGCAGGAGCAACGCTTGGAGGCTTTCTTCTAACGACACATGTTCCAGTTGGAGGAGCGTTGATTGCAGTATTGTTTCTGACGGTTTCTGAGTTATGGGAGATTCCGGTAGCTTTATTTTTAAGTGAACGATTTGGAATGATTGTAAACCTGTTCGTCTGCCTATTTATTACCGTCAGCGGTGTGGTAATATCACAAACCAGAATCTGGTATGTACTTGTTTCTGCAATCCCTATGCGAATGATGTGCCCGTTGCTTCATGTTTTACCAAATGGACTTGCCGCAGAAGCAGGGAATCCTCTTTTGGATATGGGAGTCATTGTTCCGGGAATGTGTCTCTCAATCATCTGGTTTGTTTTTGTAACGGTTCTGTTTTTGAAATGGTTTGAGAGAAGAGAGGTGAAATAAGATGATTGGAAGATCTCTTAATGCAGACTTGCGAAAGATGAAAGGAACATCTGTGATTCTGGCACACTTACTGATTCCGATTATAACCAGCGTTATATTTTTAATATATTACTTTTTTTCACCATGGAATGAAAATATGAAAGTGATTGCATTTTATCAGGCAATAGGAGCAGGACTTCCGGTACTTATTGGAATTTTTACAGCAAGTGTGATGGAACAGGAACAAAATGCAGGTGATTTTCAAAATCTGTTGTCTTTACCGGATAAACCTGCAGCATTTTTATCGAAACTGTTGATGCTACTGGTTTTGTGTCTGTGCTCTATCCTATTGACAGCAATCATATTCGGAATTGGATTTGGAAGAATCGCATCAAGCGATATCGAAATCATGAAAGGATGTATATTTGCAGCATTGCTGCTGTGGGGAAGCAGTGTTCCACTTTATCTGTGGCAGCTGATTCTGGCTTTTCAGTTTGGAAAAGGGGTATCCATTGGAGCAGGGATTATATCAGGACTAATTAGTGCATTGATGCTTACCGGACTTGGAGATTATGTGTGGAAGTATGTATTTGTCTGCTGGACGGGTAGAGTACCATATACTTATCTGCAATCTGTATTGGGAGAAACTAGTGTAGGTGAATGGTTGTCATTCATACCAGGCTGCTTAATATTTACAGGGATTAGTATGGCATACTATTTTTGGTGGGTAAACCACTGGGAAGGAAACAGAATATCGGAATAGAATCGAGGGAAACTATGGCAAAAATACTGGCAGTTGATGATGAACCGGCAATTCTGGAAATGATAGAAAGCATTTTGAATAAGGATGGACATCTGGTTACCAAAGTAAGTAATCCGCTGAAACTTAATATGGAAGAATTACATCGTTATGACCTGATTTTACTTGACATTATGATGCCTGGAATGGACGGCTTTGAATTATGCAAAAGAATCAGGGCACTTGTGGATTGTCCGATTTTGTTTCTTACCGCAAAAACGGAGGAAAAAAGTCTGGTGAACGGACTTTCGTTGGGAGCAGATGATTATATTTCAAAGCCATTTGGAGTGATGGAACTTCGGGCAAGGATTCATGCACATCTTAGAAGAGAGCACAGGGAACATTCTGTCCGGATGGTTTTGGGGAGGGTCTGTATTCAAATATCTCAAAAGAAACTATTGGTTGATGATAAGGAACTTCCTCTTACGAAAGCGGAGTACGAAATTTGTGAATTCCTGGCTAAAAACAGGGGACAGGTTTTCTCGAAAGAACAGATTTTAGAAGAGGTCTTTGGTTTTGACAGTGAGAGTAATGACAGTACCATTATCACGCATATCAAAAATATAAGAGCAAAATTTGCGGATTATGATTATACACCGATAAAAACAGTCTGGGGGATTGGATATAAATGGGAAGAGTAAAGAGAAGCAATGCACTCAGCTGGATTTTTATGAGATATGTACTGGTCATGCTTGGATCATTAGTAGGTTTGGTGATTGTTGCTTGGCTGCTGCTGTACCTTTTGATTAGTGTGGGCTGTATCTATCCGGCGAATTATGCAGAGCGAAAGATTAATGAAGCATATGATACGATTTTACGTGCGGATAAAGTAACTGCTGAGATGATTCCTGCACTTTGTGATTATGTAATCTTTTCAGAGAATGGAGAGAAAATAGGTGGAGATCTGTCAGAACAATACGAACAGATAGCATGGAATGTTGCAAAGTACGGAAACGCATCCGGGAAATATTTTTATAAAGTAATTGTAAGGGAAAATGAATATGTTGTATTGCAATATCGCCTGACACCTCAATATCATTCAGCTTTTTTGAGGGAGCATTTTATAGGACCACAGAATGCGATGAGTATTATGTCAGTGATTGGAGCGGTAGCGATTATCATCATTCCGTCCATACGTTTTGGAAAAAGAATCAAAAAGCAGATGCAGCCTGTATTAGACGCAATCAGACAAATAAAGGATCAAAATCTGGAATATGAGACATCCTGTTCCGGTATCAAAGAGTTTGATGACTGTTTATCGGCAATCGATGATATGCGAGATGCATTGCGAGAATCTTTAGAAAAGCAGTGGAAAACAGAGCAGGAAAAGAAACAACAGATGTCTGCTTTGGCGCATGATATTAAAACACCTCTTACGATTGTACGGGGAAATGCAGAACTACTTTCAGAGACTGAACTGACCACAGAACAGAAGAATAATATCACTTATGTTTTGAACGGCACAACACAGATACAAAGTTATGTAAAACAGTTGATAGATGTCACAAAATCATGGAATTGCAGTGATGTTACCTATACAACGGTGAGGTTAGAAGATTTTTTCGCAGATATAAAGGAACAGGCACTCGGACTGGTAGAAATCTATCACCAGAAAATAGATTGGAAGGCGGGACAAAGTGATAAAAAGGTAACGATTGCTTATGATCCAATGTTCCGGGCCGTAATGAATATGATTCAGAATGCAGTGGAGCATACAAAAGAAAATGGAATCATTTATATTGACGCAAAGGAGCAGGATGGCCGGCTGACATTCATTGTGGAGGATAGCGGATCAGGATTTACAAAAGAAGCATTATTGCATGGCACAGAGCAGTTTTTTATGGATGACACAAGTAGAAATGGCGAAGCCCATTATGGGATGGGACTATTTTTTGCAAAAACTGTGGCTGAAAAATATGGTGGAGGTATTAAACTTTCAAATTCTGAAAATACAGGTGGGGCGAGGGTAGAAATATTTTTCCTGAGTAGTCAAGGAACAAGCTAAATAGACCGCAATTAAGCTATGTAAAAGAAATTTTACATGCTTTTATCTAATATGTAAAAGCCTTTTGATAGACATTACTACTACGTTTGCTGTAATCTCATGGAAGAAGGAGGCATACAGAATTATGATAGCTGATAAAATTAAAAATGCTCATACTATTCTTTATTACATAACTATCATTATAGTTGGGATTATATGCACATATAAGAAGAGAATAATATAACTTTTGTTATGATATCAAATGATTTTTTCATTTAATATAACATTGCATTGGATGAAAAAATGTGTTTGGAGATGAAAACATAATCGAATTGAAGGTTGACGATTCAAACATAAAAAGAGCTGGGTGGCATCTACCCAGCTCAATCTTCTACATGGAAGACATCTTCCACCAATAAATTAAAGTATTTAGAAATCCGTAGCATAAACTCGGCAGATGGGGGTGCTGTCCCCACGTTCTATCCTGCCGACAGTTTTGGTGCTGAATCCGATAGCAGCGGCAAGGTCATCTTGGTAAATGCCACGCTGTTCTCGGATTTCTCGGATATTATTGGTAACCACCATAAAAATCCCTTCTTTCAGTTCTATAGAATTTTCTTATTGTCAATTATGCAAAATGATGTGTCCGATAAAAAGGACTTGCAATTTTATCGGTAATGTCCTGTAATAGCAGAAGCATCAGATTTTCCAAGAACTTTTCCAAATATGTCTAAGCGGTCATTTTCACTAACCTTGATAGGTGCATACTTTTCATTAAGCGAGATAAGGAAGATTGAAATGCTCCCCTTTTGTTAGATAGTTTGTCAGGATTATTTGATATAGTATACCCAATTGTCTTTTCTCTCGTGACCCTCGGGATATTCACCCTCAGTGTAGCCGAGTGCACAGTGACCGATTCCCTCGTATTCGCCCTCGATGCCAAGGCTGCGGAGGATCTCCTTGCCTTCTTCAGACTCAAATTCTTCCTTTGCACGATGTATCCAGCAACTTCCAATGTCCTCGTTGTGAGCGGCAAGCATAAGATTGCCCATAACAAGACTTCCGTCATAAATGTAAGTCGGGCAGGATTTGTCAGCTAGTACAATAAGAATAACAGGTGCACCATAGAACGGATCGAAGCCCTCATCCCAGCCGCCTATCTTTCTGTTCATCTCAGAAATTTTGTCGCGCATTTCCTTGTTGGTGACAGCAATTATAATAGGTGACTGCAAGTTTCTTCCTGTGGCGGAATAAGTTCCTGCTATTATGATGCGGTCGAGAACGTCCTGAGGTATCATGTCAGGCTTGTATTTTCGTACACTTCTTCTGGTTTTCATAAGTTCGAGCAGATCTTTCATAAAACAGCCTCCTTTGTAGGTTTGATAGTTGATTGCTTATAATTTGATTTTAGCATAGTTTGTGGAGAATGTCAACGGCTGTTTAAGTGAGAAACGAAGTTAAGTGAGGAGCGGTTTAAGTGAGGAGTGAGGAATGACATAGCCGCACAGAGTGGGGTAGCCAACACCGAGCGAAGCGAGCAAAAGGTCCAGGGGCACGCCCCTGGTCAGGGTCAAGGGGTGAAACCCATTGCAGGGTCTAGGGACAGAGTCCCTAGCGGAGTTTGAGGCAGAGCCTCATTCGGCGCAAGCCGATTAAGCGGTGCAGAGGTGAAAAGAAGAAATACAAACTAAATCACTAAACAAATAAGTATCGAAGAATAAGACCTGCACCGCTTTTGTTGTTTCCTGCACAACGTAAAATCCGCAAAGAGCGAAGCGATTTTGCGGCAGTAGAACTTGAAGCCAAATATGGGGGATAACGCAAGTTTTGCAAACAAGAAACAGGCGACCAGCGGTCGCCTCTACAAAAAATTTATCGCCGACAGGCGATACCATAATTCCTCATTCCTCACTCCTCATTCTACAAACGCCGCTTTCTTCATAAAAAATCTCTTGCAATTTAAGCGATACTGTGTTATACTAACAAGGTATGTTTAAAAATGCAATGAAATATGGAGGAATAATTTTGGGTAAGCTTGAAGATGAGATCAAACGCCGCCGTACTTTTGCGATAATTTCCCACCCTGACGCAGGTAAAACAACTCTTACGGAAAAATTTCTGCTCTATGGTGGTGCGATAGCACAGGCAGGTGCTGTAAAAGGTAAAAAGAACTCCCGCCATGCTGTTTCAGACTGGATGGAAATAGAAAAACAAAGAGGTATCTCTGTTACTTCTTCTGTTATGCAGTTTCAGTATAAAAATTATTGTATAAATATCCTGGATACTCCTGGACATCAGGACTTCTCTGAGGATACCTACCGTACTCTTATGGCTGCAGACTCAGCCGTAATGGTAATAGACGCTTCAAAGGGTGTGGAAAATCAGACCAGAAAGCTTTTCAAGGTCTGCGTTATGCGCCATATCCCTATATTTACTTTCGTAAATAAAATGGATCGTGAGTCCAGAAATCCTTTCGATCTTATGGAGCAGATAGAGTCTGAACTTGGTATCCAGACCTATCCTGTGAACTGGCCTATCGGCTCAGGCAAAGAGTTTAAGGGCGTTTATGACAGAGATAAAAAGCATATAATCTCTTTTGAGGCAAGCGGTGGACAGCATCAGGTGGCAGCTACAGAAGTCGACCTCTCCGACCCGTCACTTGACAGCCTTATCGGCGAGGATCTCCACTCAACTCTCTGCGATGATATCGAGCTTCTCGATGGCGCAAGCTATGAGTTTGATATCGAAAAGGTGAGAAAGGGTGAGCTTTCGCCTGTGTTCTTTGGCTCTGCTCTTACAAACTTCGGCGTCGAGCCGTTTTTGGAAAACTTCCTCGAAATGACAACTTCTCCTACTCCGAGAAATTCTTCTGCCGGTATCATAGATCCGTTCGACCCTGAGTTCTCGGCTTTCGTATTCAAGATACAAGCTAATATGAACAAGGCTCACCGTGACCGTATCACTTTCCTGCGTATCTGTTCGGGCAAGTTCGATAAGGATATGGAAGTTCTCCATGTTCAGGGCAATAAAAAGCTCAGACTTTCTCAGCCTCAGCAGATAATGGCTCAGGAAAGAGAGATAATCGACGAAGCCTATGCAGGAGATATAATCGGTGTGTTTGACCCAGGTATCTTCGCTATTGGCGATACGATCTGCTCGCCAAAGAAAAAGTTCGAGTTCGAGTCTATCCCGACCTTTGCACCTGAGCATTTTATGAGAGTCCGTCAGAAGGATACCCTCAAGAGAAAGCAGTTCGTAAAGGGTACAACACAGATCGCACAAGAGGGTGCGATACAGATATTCCATGAGCCTGACAGCGGTATGGAAGAAGTTATCGTGGGCGTTGTGGGCGTTCTTCAGCTTGAAGTTTTTGAATACAGAATGAAAAATGAGTACAACGTTGACCTCTTCAAAGAGGGTCTGCCTTATTCTTATATCCGCTGGATAGATAACAAGGATATCGACCCTAAGACATTGAAGCTTTCAAGTGACACAAAGCTTGTCAAGGACTTCCGTGACAACTATCTGCTTCTTTTCACAAGCGAGTGGAATATCCGCTGGGCGCTTGAAAGAAACGAGGGTCTTGAGCTTTCAGAATTTAACAGAGGCGACCTGCAATAATACAATATTGCTAAATACCCTTTCCTAAAAAGTGATAAACTGACCAAAGTGTGTGCTTTGGTCAGTTTTTTTCTTGACTTTTTATTTGATATATGTTATATATTAAGTAGATATATGTATGAAATATTAAGTAGGTATATGTATGAAAACTATTTTTGTGGGGTGATATGTATGATAAAAAAGATAAGTGCGGCGGCAATTGCGGTCATTATGTCAGCGAACATGATGTTCACTACAGCTTCGGCAGACGCTTCCTATGTTCTTGATAAGGACGCAGGAGAAGACTTCGTCAATTTCATAGACGGCAAGCTGCCTGATATTTTAAAGAGTATGGACAGTGTTGCAGACGGCGATAAGATCTACTTCGACTATGGCTCATGGTTCATGGATCTGGATTATGACGGTGTGCCTGAGTTTATAATAGGCGGCGAAATGGCTGACGGCGACAGACATTATTCTATTCTTACCAAGGACGGCAAGGAGATAAAGATAGATGACACTGTTGCAAACGGACAGTATTTTCCGGGATTTATGGGCTTTGATTATATGCCTTACAGAGATCTTTATACAGGGGAGGTATCATATTTTTCAAGTAACGATAAGATAAAAACTATGACCTTTGACCCTGAAAAAGGCGTTACTGAAAAGGAGCTTTGCTCGGAAGAATACGATTTGGAAACTGACAGCACTGTTTACAAAACAGACGGCAAAGAGGTCAGCGAGAGCGAGTATTATAACTATAAATCCACACTCAGCAGATTTATCCCTCTTGAAGTGGAAAATACAGAGCTGACATCAGATGAAACTGCAAAGGCTGACGCTGATAAGCTTCTGGAAATGTATAACGAGTATAACTGCGTTGTCATGACGGCGGAGAACAAAAAGGACGATATGGTAAGCGTAATAGTCGAGATGTTCGATCTTCTTAAAGAGATAATGGCTGACGCTCCTTATGAAATTGCTAGTGATGTTGATTGGAGCTATAACAGTTGGTTTGAGGATTTAAACTTTGACGGCGTTCCTGACTTTGTTATCGGCGGTATTGCAGACCTATTAGATGAAGGTACTGCTTTAAGGCTTTATGACGTTATCGGTATGGGCAATGCAGGCTTTTTGGCGGATACCAATGTGTCGAACGACCATGGCGACGGTGAGAAAGGCTTCGGCTTCAAGCCTTATGTAAACAAGCAGACTGGCGAAAAAACATACCTCTCAGAGGATAGATATACAGAGGACGGCAAGGAGCATTACGCAGTGAGAAAGCTTTTTAGCTGTCTTGGTGAATGTCTCACCGCTGATATCTGCACCGCAGAATATGACAGCAAAAAAGGCGTGACTTCATACACCATCGAGGGAAAGAAAGCCACATCAGAGGAGTTTCAGGCGTATCTTGCAAAGCTTAACAGCGACTATGATGAGCTTTCTGTAACAATAAGCACCATGGGCGAAAACAAAGTCCCTAATAATGAAGGCACCCTTGCAGAGTCATATGACGAGTATAAGCTTGGGGACGTTGTGGGCGGAGCAAGCTTTACATATGTAGAAAAGAAGAACACTTCAAATGATATTTCTAACCCTGACAAAACAGCAGGCTCTCAGGCTTCAAAGAATTATAATACCGATTCGTCAACAAATCCGTCAACAGGTGCGGCGGCAGGCGTTACAGCCGCAATAATAGCCGCTGGAGCAGGTTTGGCGATATGTGCAAAGCGTAAAAAGAAATAGTCTTTTCAGCCTAACATATGCAGAGGTGAACAGCGTTCACCCGTATATTGGCATATTATCTGTGTGCTGAATATTTTATCACCGTACCCTCTCGTGGTGCGGTGATTTTTTTTTGCATAAGCCGTCCTTTGTCCGCATAACTTGTACAAAGGACAAAAACTAGGAGGGCGGATATATGTTCAGAAGATTGCAGAATATTTTGTGCTGTGTGGTGATAGCAGGCTTTGCGGCAGTGTGCTGGTATGGCAAAAACAACGGCGAAGCCGTCATGACAGGTGGGGCGGTGAAAACGACCATGGATAAGCCTGTGGTGGTAATCGACCCAGGTCACGGTGGTATGGACGGAGGCTGTGTATCCGTTGACGGCACGCCTGAAAAGGGGATAAACCTTGCGGTGGCGGAAAGCCTCCGTGACGGTCTGAAGCTTCTCGGCTATGATGTTGTTTGCACCCGTGAAAGCGATATATCTATCTATGACAAAGGCACAGAGGGGCTTGGGGAGCAGAAAAAGTCCGATATGAAAAACCGCCTTGCCATATTCTCGAAATATTCCGACGGCATATCAGTTTCCATACACCAAAATCAGTTTACCGACAGCCGCTACAGCGGTGCGCAGATGTTCTATTCTAAAGACAATGCCGAGGGTGAAAAGCTTGCGGGAGTGATGCAAAAGCAGTTCGTTTCCCTTTTACAGCCCGACAATACCAGAGAAACTAAGCCGGTAGGCGACGAGCTTTATCTACTTAATAATACCAAAAATCCTGCGGTTATGATAGAGTGCGGTTTTCTTTCAAACCCTGAGGAGGCTCAGAAATTGGAGAATGAGGACTATCAGCGTCAGGTGGCATTTACAGTGCTGACAGGTATCAGCGAATACAGGCTAATGCAGAAATAGTCCATTGGTGCGGCGGCAGTGAGAAAACACTGTCCGTCGTTTTTTGTTTGTAAAACGTTACATAAATTGCTTGACTTTTAAAAGGGGATATTGTATAATATAATAGTGTATTTATAGCATAGTATATTTTTTAACTTTTTCCTGTCATAAATTCTGGCTGGAGAATAAATAAAGGTGGATTGAAACATGGGATTATTTGATAAAATATTCGGCAACTATTCTAAAAAAGAGCTTGCCAAGATCGAGCCTATAAAGAATAAGGTACTCGAGCTTGAAAGTAAGTATGCCGATATGTCTGACGAGGAGCTGGGCGGACAGACTGCCATTCTGAGGGGCAAGCTGGACGAGCTTTCAACTCTTGATGACGTTCTTCCTGACGCTCTTGCGGTTTGCCGTGAAGCTGCGTTCAGAGTGCTTGGCAAAAAGCCTTACCCTGTTCAGATAATCGGTGCTATCGTTCTTCATCAGGGACGTATCGCCGAAATGAAAACAGGTGAAGGTAAAACTCTCGTTGCTTGTCTGGCGGCTTATGCTAACTCCCTTACAGGAAATGGCGTTCACGTTGTAACAGTAAATGACTATCTTGCTAAGTTCCAGTCTGAGGAAATGGGCAAGGTGTTCCACTTCCTGAACACTTCTATCGGCGTTGTGCTCACAGGCATGAACAAGGAGCAGAAGAGGGAAGCTTATAACGCTGATATTACATATGGTACAAATAACGAGTTCGGATTTGATTACCTCCGTGACAACATGGTTATCTATAAGAAAGATAAGGTTCAGAGAGAGCACGCTTTCGCAATCGTGGACGAGGTGGACTCTATCCTCATAGACGAAGCAAGAACTCCGCTTATCATTTCAGGTCAGGGCGACAAGTCAACAAAGCTTTATTCACTTGCTGACAGATTTGCAAAGACCCTGAAGCCTGTTACAGTTGTTGAAATGGACGATAAGGCAGATAACGACCTTCTGGACGGTGACTATATCATCGACGAAAAGGCTAAGACCGCAACTCTTACAAAGAGCGGTGTTAAGAAAGCAGAAAAGGCGTTCAACGTTATAAACCTTATGGACGCTGATAATATGACCCTTGCCCACCACATCAATCAGGCTATCAAGGCAAACGGCGTTATGAAAAAGGATATCGACTACGTTGTTAAGGACGGAGAAGTTCTTATCGTAGACGAGTTCACAGGCCGTATCATGCAGGGTAGACGTTTCAATGACGGTCTGCATCAGGCTATCGAAGCAAAAGAGGGCGTTGAGATAGCAAGAGAGTCAAAGACTATCGCTACTATAACATATCAGAACTACTTCCGTCTGTATGGCAAGCTGTCAGGTATGACAGGTACTGCACTTACTGAGGAGGACGAGTTCAGAGAGATCTATAAGCTCGACGTTATCGAGATACCGACAAATAAGCCTGTTATCAGAATTGACCACCCAGACGTTGTTTTCAAAACAGAAAAGGGCAAGTTCAATGCCGTTATCGAGCAGGTGATAGAGTGCCATAAAAAGGGACAGCCTGTCCTCGTTGGTACTGTTTCCGTTGAGAAGTCAGAGTATCTTTCAAGACTGCTGAAAAATAAGGGCATCAAGCATGAAGTGCTTAACGCCAAGCACCATGACCGTGAGGCTATGATAGTTGCACAGGCAGGTAAATACGGTGCTGTTACTATCGCTACTAACATGGCAGGACGTGGTACTGATATCATGCTTGGCGGTAATGCTGAGTATAAGTCCCTTGCAGACCTCCAGAAAATGGGCTATTCTGAGGAAGTGGCTGTCGAGGCAGCAGGCTTCTCAAATACTCAGGACGAGGAAGTTCTGGCTGCAAGAGCAGAGTATAAGAAACTCTATGCAAAGTATTCAGAAGAGGTAAAGGAGCTTGCAGAAAAGGTTAGAGAAGCAGGTGGACTTTATATCATCGGTACAGAAAGACACGAGTCAAGACGTATCGACAATCAGCTCAGAGGACGTTCAGGCCGTCAGGGCGACCCGGGCGAAAGCACATTCTTCCTCTCACTTGAAGACGACCTTATGAGAATTTTCGGCGGCGAGAGAATAACAGCTATGATGGACACTCTCAAAGTTGACGAGAATACTCCAATACAGTCAAAAATGCTCACGGGTGTTATCGAGTCCTCACAGAAGAAGATAGAGGGCAGAAACTTCAACATCAGAAAGAACGTCCTTAACTACGATGACGTTATGAACACACAGCGTGAGATAATCTATAAGCAAAGACAGCAGGTGCTTGACGGAGAGGATCTCCATGAAAATATCCTCGGCATGATAAAGGAGTTTGTTGAGGATTCTGTAAATATGTATATCACTGACGAGGACGTTCAGGATAACTGGAACCTGCAGGGTCTTAAGGACAGACTTATGGGCATAATCACAGTTGAGGACGACTTCAACTATACCCCACAGGAGCTTGACGAGATAACAAAGAAGGATATAATCGACCTCCTTGAAGACAGAGCTTTGAAGATATACGCAAAGCGTGAGGAAGACCTTGGTCAGGAACTTCTCCATGAGATAGAAAGAGTCGTTTTGCTTAAAGTTGTGGATACAAAGTGGATGGCACATATCGACGATATGGACGAGCTGAAAAAGGGTATCGGTCTGCGTTCATACGGTCAGAAGAACCCAGTAGTTGAGTATCGTATGGAAGGTATGGATATGTTCGACGATATGGTCGCATCTATCCGTGAGGACACTGTAAGAATGTTGTTCACCATTCAGGTAAGAAAGAACAGCGCCGCTCCAAAGAGAGAGGACGTTCTCAAGCCGGGCGAGCATCATAACATGACCGTAAGAAAGGCTAAGAAGCCGGGCAGAAACGATCTTTGCCCATGCGGAAGCGGCAAGAAGTATAAGAACTGCTGCGGTGCCGGAAACGGTGTACAGGCTGACGAAGCCGAGCAGGCAGAGAATAGCTCTGACAGCTCTGAGAAATAAAAACAATATGCAGGACGGTGAAAACAGCCGTCCTGTTTTGGATATAAGAATAATAGGAGTGTAGTGAAATGTCAACAGCATTTAAAAGTGCAGATATACTTCTGCCTAAGAACGCCGATATGTCAAAATGGGCAGTGGTTGCCTGCGACCAGTATACCTCTGAGCCTGAGTATTGGGCTGACGTGGAAAAGATAACAGAGGGTGCAAAAAGCGCACTTAACCTTATCCTGCCTGAGGTCTATCTGGAGGACGATAACGTTGATGAAAGAATAGCCGACATACATAAGAATATGGACAGCTATATCAGCGAGGGCGTTTTTGAAGAGTATAAGGACGCTATGATATACGTTGAAAGAACACAGTCTGACGGAAAGGTCAGAGCGGGCATTGTTGGCGCTATCGACCTTGAAGAGTATGACTACCGCAAAGGCTCGAAGTCTGCCGTAAGAGCAACAGAAGCCACAGTTGTGGAGAGAATACCGCCTAGAATAAAGGTAAGACGTGGCGCACCTGTTGAGCTGCCGCATATCATGATACTCGTTGACGATACAGAAAAAAGCGTTGTTGAGCCGCTTGAAGCTCACAAGGGAGAAATGAAAAAGCTCTATGACTTTGACCTTATGAAAAAGGGTGGTCATATCGCAGGCTATCTTATTGAAAAGCCTATGCAGGAAAAGATAATAGCCGCACTTGAAAAGCTTGGTGATATCGACGCTTTCAATACAAAGTATGGTCTTAAGGAAACTTCACCTCTTGTCTACGCAATGGGTGACGGCAACCATTCTCTCGCTACTGCAAAGGAATTTTACGAGGAGCAGAAGAGAGAGAACCCTGATAAGGACATGAGCAATGCTCTTTGCAGATATGCCCTTGTGGAGATAGTTAATCTTCATTCGCCTGCACTTGAATTTGAAGCTATCCATAGGATAGTTACAGATGTTGACACAAAGGCTCTTATGAGCGAAATGACAGCGGCTCTTGAGCTTTCTGAGGAAAAGACAGAGCAGGCAATAGTTGTCTGCGACAATGGCGAGGAAAAGACTCTCTATATACATAAGCCGACTTCAAAGCTCACTGTCGGCTCATTGCAGAATTTCCTTGACATCTATATCAAGGAAAAAGGCGGCAAGGTGGACTATATCCACGGTGCAGAGGTCATAAGAGAGCTTTCCGCAAAGGAAAATTCCATAGGCTTTATGCTCCCCGACATGGGCAAGGAAGAGCTTTTCCCTACAGTTATCGTTGACGGCGCACTGCCAAGAAAAACGTTCTCCATGGGTCATGCCGAGGATAAGAGATTTTATGTTGAGGCAAGAAAAATATTGAAATAGAAAAAATAAAGAAATGTTGAAATAGAAAAATCGTAGACAATATATTTTAAAAGGAGTTTTTACGATGATAATTGAAGAAGTCAAAAAGGAACTTACAGGACATATCATTCCCTTCTGGAACAAGCTGAGAGATGATGAGAACGGTGGATTTTACGGCTATATGGGCTATGACCTCAAGCTGGATAAGCAGGCTGATAAGGGCGTTATCCTCCACGCAAGAATACTTTGGTTCTATTCAAAAGCGTATATCACTCTGGGCGATAAGACACTTCTTGACAACGCACGCCACGCTTACGAGTTTATCAAAAACCACTGTATCGACTATGAGTACGGCGGAGTTTATTGGATGATGAACTATAAGGGCGAGCCTGCCGACACTATGAAGCATACATACAACATCGCATTTGCTATCTATGCACTGTCATGTTACTATAACGCAAGCGGAGATAAGGAAGCTCTGGAGCTTGCCTATAAGCTTTTCCACGACATTGAGAACAACACTCTCGATGAGTATGGTTACAGAGAAGCTTTCGACAGGCAGTGGAACCTGGTATCAAATGACGCTCTTTCTGAGAATGGCTTGCATGCTGATAAGACAATGAACGCTATCCTCCACCTTATCGAAGCTTATACCGAGCTTTATAAGGCAGACCACAACGAGGAAGTTGCTAAAAGGCTTAAATTCCAGCTTGGTCAGATGAGAGATATTGTTTATACTCCTGAAACAAACGCTCTGAAAGTTTTCTTTGACACAAAGTTCGACCTTGTGGGAGATATCCATTCATTTGGTCACGATATCGAAGCAACATGGCTCATGGATCTTGCCTGCGATACTCTTGGCGACGAGGAGCTTAAAAAGCAGTTTGCTGAAATGGATCTGAAAATTTCCCATAATATTCAGAATATCGCCCTTGACAACGGCGCACTGAACAACGAGCGTGAGAACGATAAGATAGACAAGAAGCGTGTATGGTGGGTAGAGGCAGAGTCTGTTGTTGGCTTCATCAACGCTTATCAGCACAGCGGAGAAAAGAAGTTCCTTGAAAGTGCAAGAAGCGTTTGGGAGTATATCAAGGCTGAGATAATCGACAAGAGAGAAGGCTCAGAGTGGTATGCCGAGGTTTCCTATGACCATAAGCCACATGACTGGAAAGAGATAGTAGGTCCATGGAAGTGCCCTTATCATAACGGCAGAATGTGCATGGAGGTCATCAACAGAGGCGTGGACTTCTGATGTTCAGGTATGAAACACACCTGCATACCGCCGAGGGAAGCGCCTGTGCCTCTGCAAGCGGAGCAGAGCAGGCAAGGCGTTATAAAGCCCTTGGCTATGACGGCATCATCGTCACCGATCATTTTTTCAACGGCAACTGTGCTGTCACCAACTTTGACAGTTGGGAGGACAGAGTGAACAAGTTCTGCAAGGGTTATGAGAATGCCAAAGAAGAGGGTGACAAGATAGGTCTGAAAGTTTTTTTCGGTCTGGAGTATTCCTACTTCGGTGCAGACCTTTTGACCTATGGTATCGACAAGGACTTTCTTCTTGCCAATGATAACATCAGTGATATAAGCTTTTATCAGTTTGCCGACAGAGTGCATAAAGCAGGTGGCGTGTTAGTCCATGCCCACCCTTTTCGTGAGGCGGATTGGTATATCCATGAAATAAAGCTCCTGCCAAAGTGGATAGACGGCGTTGAGGTCTATAACAGCGGCAACGGCAAAGAGGTCTATAATCAGCGTGCAAAATGGTATGCCGAGCAGTTCGGCTTTGCACAGACGGGCGGTACGGACAATCACCACCTGTGGGTGGAGGACAGCCGTATCAGCGGTGTTGCAACTGACGAGCCGATCAATTCCATAGAAGATTATATCACCTCGCTCAGAGAGGGCAAATTGGAGGTCATAGTGCCGCCAAAGCCTGCGGAGGGATAAATAAAAAGATAACAGGCAGTACCAAGATAGGTGCTGCCTGTTTATGTTTAATTATCCAAATTTGAACTTGTGCTTTCCGACACAAGCTTGTATATGTTATCGCCGTCTTTAAAGGAAGTTTCGCTTATGTAACTTGGTCCTGTAGAAAATTCTATACCATTTTCGGTTTTTTGTTCAAGCTGTATAAGTGTTCTGTCCCCGGCTTCATGATAGGTCATGATCCTATATCGCATCGGTTTGCTGTACTGTTCAATGGATTCAGCTTTCAAATTGTCATCAAAAAATGTTGCAAAAGAATCAATATATTTTTCAACATCTCCACAAACATTGTATGTCTCATCATCACCGATGTGAATATAGAATACGTTATTGTCAGTGTTTCCGTCAATGTAATAATCGCCAGCTTGTAAAACCGGCTCAACAAAATCATCTCCGTGGGAACATTCAGCCATGCTGCCCACTATGATATCTTCTTCATCTGATGTATCTTTATCAGCAAAAATGTGTCTTATGCCAAAATACCAAAAACAAAATATAAATGCAACGGCAATAACTACCCATACTATTATACCAACGTTTTTAGCAGTCATAGTTGTACTTTCCAATCGTTATCCTTTTAGACTTTTTGTTATTAACATATGACGTTTTCCCTATCAAGTTTATTTCGCGAGTTTCAACACCTAGGGTTTTACCTGATTTGTCCACTTTAACAATTTTTGTGAATGAAGCCGAAAATTCATGGCGTTTACTACTATATTGTAATGTAAATTCATTAGTCGAGCCTTTTATATAAATACGCTCAGTAGGGTCATATACAACTATGGCATAGCATTTTTCCTTTTGCACATCAATGTATGATACGCTATTGGTGGTGTTATAGTATGTTCCGATAAAATTTGGGTTGACCACATGTTCTGCTGAACATGTAAATGGCATCATTGCGGCAATTAAAGTTGCGGAGAAAAGACTAATTATTTTTTTTATGATTTTACCTCCTATGTAATTTTAAATTAAATTGTCTGTGCTCAAATTATACAATTTATGATTATAAATGTCAATGGGTAAAATGCATAACAAAAAAATAATTTTTGTATACATAGCCAAATTTCGGCAAACTTCTACACGCATATCAAATTTTGTGGTTGCTATTGACAAATCAACTTTAATGAGCTAAAATATAAATGTTATTATTTTATATGGTGAGAAAGGAAAACCAAAATATGAAAATCAAAAAACTACTTGCAGCAGTGCTTTCCCTTGCAATGGGCGTATCAATGATGACAGCCTGTGGCAGTTCGGACAGCTCCTCAAAGGCTGAAAACGATTCTTCAGCTACAGAAAATACTCAGAAGCATACCAATGACCCTATGACAGTGACCACTGCAAAAGACCTTGTGGCTCAGATGAAAGTGGGCTGGAATCTTGGCAATACCATGGACGCCACAGGCGGTTCAGGTCTTGGCGCTGAAACCTCATGGGGAAATGTGGAAACCACAAAATTGATGATAGACCAGGTCAAGGACGCAGGCTTCAACGTGTTCAGACTTCCTGTTTCATGGGGCACTCACATGGACGAGAACTATACAGTTGACGAGGCATGGATGGACAGAGTTCAGGAAATTGTCGATTACGGTATCGACAACGGAATGTTCGTTATCCTCAACACCCACCACGAGGAGTGGTATATGCCTAAGAAAGACCGTGCCGATAAGGATATAGAGCAGCTCAAAGCCCTCTGGAAACAGATATGCGACAGATTTCAGGGCTATGACGAGCACCTCATTTTCGAGGGCGTGAATGAACCTAGACTTAGAGGCGAGGGCAACGAGTGGATAGGCGACGCTGAGTCAAGAGAGGTCGTAAATCAGTACGCAAAGGCGTTCGTTGAAACAGTCCGTGCTTCTGGCGGAAACAATCCTAACAGATGTATAATGGTAACACCATATGCCGCATCATCAACAAAGCAGAATATGGAGGCTTTGGAAGTTCCGCAGGGCGACGATAAGATAATAGTTTCTATCCACGCTTATCTTCCATATTCATTCGCACTTGATACCGCGGGCACAGACCAGTATACAAGCATTGATTCTTCTATCACAACACTCTTTACCGATATCAATGAAGTGTTCCTCAGCAAGGGAATACCTGTAATAATCGGTGAGTTCGGCTCTGTAAATAAGGCTAATACAGAAGCAAGAGTTCAGTGTGTAAAGGATTATCTCAGCACCGCAAAGCAGTATGGCGTACCATGCTGTTGGTGGGATAACGGCACAAGAATAGGAAACGGTGAGAACTTCGGACTTCTCAACAGATCCGAGGGCGGCTGGTATTTCCCTGAAATAGTTGACGCTATCATGGAAACAGTAAATAGCTAAAAAAATCAAGGACGGAAGCGATTCCGTCCTTTTTTTGTGTGCAAATTATGTGCAATTTTTGTGGGGCGAATTGATATCTTGCGAGCGGTGGGCAATCTTGCGGTAAACGGGCGAACGCTGTTCGCCCCTACAAAAAAACATATCCGTGTTCCGCTTTCTTATTTGTCGCACCATTCCTGTAGGGGCGACCTTTGGTCGCCCGTTCCTTCCACAAACTTTTTGTGTTTATCAAATACCAAAAAAAGGACGACCCCAAGTCATCCTTTTTCATATCTATTCCCCTGAAAGGGTCTTTTTCATTGCAATGTGCGGACAGTATTCGTCCTTGTAAACATCACCATATGCCGTGTAGCCAAGCTTCTCGTAAAATTGCTGTACTCTCGTTTGCGCCGATAAGCCGACTTCCTTGTAGCCCACTTTTTCAGCCTGCTTTTCAAGGGCTTCCACTATCATTCTGCCAAGATCTCTGCCACGATATGCCTTTCTCACGCAGATACGTCCAATGTGCGCTTCGCCATTTTCGTCAAACAGCCTGCCTGTTGCAATGGGATATCCTCCTGTGTAGATAACAGCATGATAAGCCTCATGGTCGATATCGTCAAATTCGTTCACAAAGCCCTGCTCCTCAACGAATACCTGCTGTCTTATGAGTCTGGCGTCTGCGTTGTTTGCAAGCCCTTTTGCGATCTTTATGGTGTAATTATCCATTATATCAGCCCCCAAGACGTATCATTTCGTCGATACATTTTCTTGCAGAGGTTATCTCCTCGTCTGTCATCTTTATCTCAAAACCGCCGCCGTTGCCGATGCCCTCGCAAGTCTTGTAAACATCCATAAGAGTGGTGAGCTTCATGTTAGGACAAAGTATCTTCTTTGAGAGTATGTAAAACTCCTTCTCAGGGAATCTGTACTGCAAATGTTCCGCAATGGATATCTCAGTGCCTATGATGAATTCCTTTGCGTCAGACTCAGCCGCAAAATTCATTATGCCGGAAGTCGAACCAACATAATCAGCCATTTCGCTTACAGCAGGGATACACTCAGGGTGACAAAGCACCAGTGCATCAGGGTGAGCCGTCTTAGCCGCTATCATGTCAGCCTTTGTTACCGACGCATGAACAGGACATCCGCCCTGCAAAAGCTTTATATCCTTTTCAGGACAGGCTTTTTTTACGAATGCACCAAGATTGCAGTCAGGAATGAACAATATCTTGTCAGCGTCCATGTTCTTTACTATCTTCACCGCAGACGAGGAAGTAACGCAAACGTCGCAAACCCTCTTGAGTGCGGCTGTGGTGTTTATGTAGCATACTACCTTTCTGTCAGGCTCCTGCGCCTTTATCATTTCTATCATCTCAGGTTCCATTTGCTCTGCCATTGGACAGCCTGCCGATGGATTTGCAAGATATACGTTCTTGTCAGGGTTGAGCATTTTTGCCGCCTCAGCCATAAAATGCACTCCGCACATAAGTATGTTTTTGTTTGAGACCTTCTGCGCCTCAACGCTTAGCTTGTATGAATCACCCGTAATATCTGCTATCTCTACTATCTCCTTAGCCTGATAGCTGTGCGCAAGTATACAAATATCGTTTTCTTTCTTTAACTGAAGAATTTTTTCCTGTACGTCCTTTATCATATCCAGATCATGCCTTTCGACCTTTGAAAAGCATATCCTCCTTTCGGTGTTTCGGCATTTGCCGAAAGATTTATACCATATTATTATAGTATGATATAGACATTTTGTCAAGGGCATTTGTACCATACCGCCCATAGCACTTGACAAATTCATCAATAGGGTGTATAATCAACAGTGTTGACAATCAACCGCCTTGACATTTGGAGGAATAACAATGAACGATAAAACAGCCCAGCGTTTTGGAGAAGTTTTCAGACGATTTTTTGAAACAGGATATATGGACGATCTTGCAGAGCTTTTTCAGGGCGAAAGCAAAGTGATAGTCTATCTTAGCACAGCCGAGGGCATAGTCTACCCCTCAGACATAAGCCGTGACCTTATGATATCACGTCAGCGAGCAACGTCAGTGCTCAGCACAATGGAGAAAAAAGGCTTTGTTAGCCTTGTGCGTGACCCTGAGGATAAACGCCGTGTGCAGGTGAAACTCCTCCCAAAAGGTGAAAAATCCATTGAAGAAAAGCAGCAGCGTCTTGAAAAATATTTCAGCGTGTTTGTTGACGCACTGGGCGAGGAAAATCTCAAAAACCTCCTTGACAGCTCCGAAAAAGCTGTCGAGGCGCTTGAACATACAATGAAGGGCAACTCTCAGAAAGTCTGAGGTGCGGAAAGGAAACTGCCATGAACATTTATAACGAATTTAGAAAAACGGCAATAAACCGCTATAGCAAAACCGCTCTCGTGATGATGAACGACGAGGGTGAAACAAAGGAATATACATTCGGACAAACTTTGCAGCAGGTAGATATTTTTTGCAGCCGCCTGAAAGCCATGGGCGTAGTGGCAGGGGATAGGGTCTGTATCGCCTCTGAGGGCAGACCTGAGTGGAATATCGCATTCCTCGCCTGTGCAAAGCTAAACGCCACAGCCGTTCTTTTGGATTATTCGCTTCCTGCGGCAGAGCTTGTCACACTGGTGAAAAAGTCACAGCCTGTGTGCGTTGTCGCTTCTCAAAAGGCGGCAAAGAAGCTTACAAGCGTGAAAAATATACCTGTTCTCGATATCCAAAACCAGCTTGACAGACTTGACGGTTCAGGGGAAAATATACTCCGCCAAGGTGAAGTAGGCGACCCTGATATCGCAGTGATAATCTTTTCAAGCGGTACGACAAGGACAGCCTCAGGCATCATGCACACCCACGATTCTCAGATAAATTCCTGCAAAATGGTCTGCCGGTGCAACGGCATAACCGATAACGAACGCTATCTCGGAATCCTGCCAAACAGCCATATCTACGGACTTTTTGCACAGGTCTTAGCCCCACTCCTCACAGGCGGAACAGTGTGCTTTATAGAGTCTCTCTCCGCAAAGGGTCTTTCCGCAGGCTTCCAAAACTTCAAGCCGACAGTTTTCCCGGGCGTGCCAAAGGTCTATGAGCTTTTGAAAACCCAGATAATGCAGCAGATCAACGCAAGCAAAGTATCTTCAGTACTTTTCAAGAAAATGTTTCCTGTTGCACTTCATCAGCGTAAGATCTACGGCATAAACAGCGGCAAAAAGATCTTCGCAAAGATACACAAAGTCTTGGGCGGCGAACTTAGATTTCTCTGCTCCGCAGGCTCACCGATGTCAAAGGATACATTTGATTTCTTCTATGGCACAGGCTTTAATATTGTGAACAACTACGGTGCGACCGAAACGAGCATACCAACTATCGGCACATATGGCAAGCACGTCTATGCTGACACCTGCGGCAAGCCATATCCTGATATAAAAGTTAAGATTGACCGCAGCGGTGAGCTTCTCATAAAGTCACCTTATATGATGATAGGCTACTATGGCGACAAAAAGTCCACAGATGAAGCTTTCAATCCTGACGGCTGGTTCAAGTCAGGCGACCTTGCAAAGTTCGATAAGCATAAAAATATCGTCATTCTCGGCAGATGTAAAGAAAATATTGTCCTATCCACAGGCAAAAAAGCCGCCCCTGACGATATCGAACAGGTCTATAGGGGCATCGAGAGCGTTGACGAGCTTGTGGTCTGCGGAGTGCCTGCGAAAGAGGGAAGCTATGACGAGGTGCACGCCTTTGTGGTCTGTGCTGATGATAAGCGTGAGCAGACAGAAGAAAAGCTAAAAGAAATAAGCTCCTCCGCAGGTCAGGCAATGAAGCTAAGCGGCATACATTTTGTGGATTCTATACCAAGAACAGCTATCGGCAAGCCAAAGCGTTATCTGCTGAAGAAAATGGTCATGGAGGATGACCTTGACAGCCTTACAAAGCAGGCGAAAAATAGTATAGACCCGTCGGATATCCCGTCAATGGTGAGAAACGCCGTGGCAAAAATAGCACACGTTCAGCCGAATGAAGTCAAGCTCAGTACAAAATTTTTGCAGGAGTTCACCATAGACTCCCTCTCAGCTATCGAGCTTGCTTTGGAGATAGAGGAGTTCAGTGGTGTGCGTGTTGACGGCTGTATGGATAAGGATATGACAGTGGGCAAGCTTATCGCCCTCGTTCAAAACCCAAACCGCATAAAGCCGCAAACAGTGAGATCAATGCTCTATCCTCTGGACAAGAAAAAGATAGACTATCGTATTTACCGCTTTTACAGAAATCTTGTGACAGCGTTCTATGAAGTCAAGGTCACCAACGAGGAAAATCTACCTGATAAGGACGGTTATATAATCTGTGCAAATCACGTTTCAAATTTTGATTTTATCTTCCTCACCCTGAATTTCAGATACGAGCGTTTTGCAAAATTCTGCTGTATGGCGAAAAAAGAGCTTTTCAACGGCAGTTTAGCCAGCCGACTTATAGTAAGAATAGGCGGTATGGTGCCTGTTGACAGGGGCGGAAGAGTAGACGAAACAATGGCGTCTCTGCGTAAAAAGCTTGGTCAGAAATGGGGCGTGCTAGTTCACCCGGAGGGTACAAGAAGCAAAACTGGTGAAATGGGCAAGTTCAAAAGCGGTGCAGCCGTCCTTGCTATCGAAGCCAATGTACCTATAGTACCAGCCTACATCAAAGGCGGACACGAGATATTCCCACCAGACAGAAAGCTCCCAAGGCTTTTCAACTGGAAGCGCCTTAGCAAATATAAAGTAAAAGTCGTTTATGGTGAGCCTATTTATCCTAATGGCGAAACCCCCGAAGAGCTTATGGCGAAAGTCCGTGAAGCGGTTTTGGCTTTAAAGAACGAAGAGAACTGATTTAAAGTGAGGAGTGAGGAATGACAAATGAGGAATTAGGAATGAGGAATTAGCATAGCTGTGGTTTGAGATACTCCAAGAGGTAAGTTAATAAGACCATTGGTGAGTTAATTGTGCGAACGCAGTTCGCAATGAAAAAAATCATCGCCGCAGGCGATACCTTCATTCCTCATTCCTCACTCTTTCCGTTTGACAAGTCGCAAAATATGTAGTATAATGTATTAATACGCTGATACGGTGACGTGTTATCGTAATATTTTGTTAAGGAATGAATATTTATGACTTTTGAGGAAGTAAAAAAGGTCACGGAGATCCTGCTGGAGTTCCTGCCTAATACACTGAAACTTTTTGCATGGACCATCGTGCTTTCAATACCTGTGGGAGTGCTTGTGACAATGCTGAAAAAATGCCGCTTCAAGCCTATCTCGTGGCTGACAAATCTCTATATACTTGTCATGCGTGGCACACCGCTCATGCTTCAGATAATCGCTATCTACTATGCAGTACCGCTTATTATCGCAAGTGCTGCAAAGCAGGGCAAAACAGGCGGTATCTATGACGTGCTTACCAATATAAAAAACAATGAGAACTATATGTTTATCGCCCTTGTTACGGCATTTGTCCTTAACTATGCGGCGTATTTCGCAGAGATATTCAGAGGCGGTATCGAGGCTATCCCAAAGGGACAGTACGAAGCGGCTTCAATGCTCGGCATGACGAAAATGCAGACATTTTTTAGAATAATCCTGCCGCAGGTCACAAAGCGTGTTATCCCTGCCACATCGAATGAGGTCATCGTCCTTGTAAAGGATACCTCTCTCGCAAACGTTATCGCATTCGCTGAGATAACAATGAAGGCAAAACAGCAGATGAACCTGTATAGCTCAATAACACCGCTTTTTATCGCAGGCGCATTCTATTTCGTACTCAACGCTATCGTGACGGTGGCATTTGCCGTTATCGAAAAGAAATTCGACTATTATAAATAAGGAGAACTCATATGGCTATTCTTGAAGTGAAAAATATTTCTAAAAGCTTTGACAGCCTTAGGGTGCTCAAAGATATTTCTTTTAACGTTGAGGTGGGCGAGGTAGTCGCAATAATAGGTCCGTCAGGAAGCGGTAAATCAACGCTTCTGCGTTGTATAAACCAGCTTGAAAAAGCAGACGGTGGAGAGATAAACGTTGACGGCGTGAATATGTTCCATACAGAAAATGGCAAGGCGGCGTATGCACCCTCTAAGACCCTCAGGGATATACGCCTGAAAATAGGTCTTGTGTTCCAGAATTTCAACCTTTTTCCGCACTTTTCTGTAAATCAGAATATAATGGAAGCCCCTCTCCATGTCCTTAAACAGCCAAAAGCGGAGGCAAAAGCCAACTGTGAGGAGCTTTTAAAGAAAATGGGACTCGAAACTAAAGGTAAGTCTTATCCCTGCGAGCTTTCAGGCGGTCAGCAGCAGCGTGTATCTATCGCAAGAGCATTGGCTTTGAAACCGCAGATACTTTTCTTTGACGAGCCGACCTCCGCACTTGACCCTGAGCTTACAGGTGAGATATTAAAGGTAATAAAAGAGCTCGCCAAAGAGAAAATGACCATGGTCATCGTCACCCATGAAATGGCATTCGCCCGTGATGTGGCAAACCATGTTATCTTTATGGACGACGGCTATATCGTGGAGGAGGGTACTCCGGAGGAAGTTTTCGGTCAGACCCAGAACGAAAGAACAAAGCAGTTCTTGCAGAGATTCAATGACAGATAGAACGGGAAAATGTTGTAAAATATAAGAGGTGATAACGTTTTCTGTGATTAATGCACAAAAGAAGTGTGACAATATTGTTAGAAATTTCAACACTTTTTGGAATAAAAAAAGTGAAAACCCCTTGATTTTAGGGAGAAAGTCTGCTATAATAAGACTAGAATTGAATGACAATTCATAAAATTATATTCATATGGAGGAGATTAACGATGAAAATTTCTAAGATTCTCGCTGGTATGTCAGCAGCAGCTATCGTAGCTTCTATGGCAATGATCCCAGCATCTGCAGCAGGCACAAAGCTCAACGTAAGCGATGACCTTCTTGCAATCGGCAGACAGACTCAGGATGACCTTTTTGCTGTATTCTTCAATGGCGATGAGTCAGAGGGTGCTGTAAACAAGGATGCTATCTCTGACCTTGGAGCTGTTTACGGTGCTTCATTCACAATCAAGGTTGACAACAACGATTGGAACACGATCGGCGGTGGCGGATCAATCAACTTCAACTCAAAGTCTGGTGGCTGGAACGCTAAGGACTGGGCTGGCGGCTCATGGGTTGAGGACGATAAGCCAAAGGATACTCTCTGCTACACAACAGAAGAGGAAGGCACATACGTTCTTGAATACCTCGGCGACGCTCCTGTTTTCGCAACAACAGACGGCGATGCTGATAATTACGCAGCAGTTGGTATCAACAACTGGGCAGCAGACCTTAAGGGTATCGACGTTGTAGGTATGAAGGTTCTTGGCGCTGACGGCAACGTTCTCTTCGAGGCTGGTTCTAACAAGGACAAGAAGGAAGTTCAGAAGAAGCCAGTAGCTGAGGAGTCAAGCTCTAAGACTGATTCAACACCTTCAGGCACAGATTCTAAGAAGGACGATTCTAAGAAGGACGACAAGTCTTCTGCAGCAGCTACATCTTCAACAGCAGCTGGCACAACATCTTCAAAGGCTGGCACAACAACTACAACAGCTACATCTTCCGCAGCAGCTTCTGACAACACAGCAGCTACAGGCGCAACAGCAGGTCTTGCACTCGCTGGCGTAGCACTTGCTGGTGCAGCTATCGTTATTTCTAAGAGAAAGTAATCTCTCACAGATAACACACTTGAATAAGTGAATTTATACAGAGCTTTCTGTCATTCGGGAAGCTCTGTTTTTTGTTCGTTTGTGTAACCTGCACTAATTTGTAAACGATTTCTGTGCAAAACATATGAAATCATGTGCTTAAATTGTGCAAATAGTATATTGAAAATATGTGACAATTGTGCTATAATACAAAAGTAAATATAGGTCAGGCTATGTGTATAGCGTGACAATTAAACGGAGGTTATTAAAATGAAAAAGTTTTTAGCTTGCGCTCTTGCACTTACACTTACAAGTGCTATGTTCGCTTCTTGCGGCAGCTCTGATGATTCTTCATCAAAGGCTGAGGCAAAAACTACTACAACAACAACTACAGCTGCTACAACAACAGAGGCTACTACAACAACAGCCGCTCCTGAGTCAACAGCTGATTCAACAGCCGCTTCCGGCACAGAGTCTGAGGGCGAGGCTGCAAAGGATATTTCCGAAATGCCAGCTACTCTGAAGAACTATGAGGAGGCTTCTGTATATTTCAAGAAGGATATGGACGTTGCTTCTATCGTTGAACCTTTCGCTGAGAAGGATTACGAGAACGATGAGTCTCATGTAAATATCTCTGTTGAGGAGCTTGCAGGTATTCCAATGATCAAGGTCGAGACTCTCGATCAGGATAATGGCAACTACAAGATCCCTAAGATTAGATTCCACATGGAGAAGCTCTTCGAGGGTCAGGAAGCTGATCTTGAGAAGATCTTCACTATCAAGGCTGACGTAGTTACAAAGGCAGTTGGCGAGTTCACTGGTGACGACGGCACAAAATCACTCGTTCCTGGTAACTTCATGGGTGCATTCGTTACACAGCCTACAACAGGTGAAGGTGAAAACAGTTGGAACGACCTCTATGACTTCGGCGAGGCTGAGTGGACTTCTGAGTGGGGTTCCTATGAGCTTACAATGAGACCTGGTATCAAGGACGGTGCTACATTTGTAAACTCAACTGAACCACAGTATGTTTCACTTATGAGATGGGGCATTCCAAACCAGGCTGATTTCTACATTGCTGACCTCAGATTTGAGGACGAGGACGGTAACGTTATCGCTTGCGCAAACTTTGGTAAATAATTCATTTCCATACATAAGAAAGGTGCAGATTTTCTCTGCACCTTTTTTTATGTGAATTTTACGCTTACCTCCCCTGATATATCCAGGCTTTTTACCTTTCCGTCCTTGATTTTAGCTGAAAAATCCTGACCTTTTATCTGTCCCGTGGCGGTGATATCTCCCTTGTCATTTTTGAGATACGTCACGCCTTTCTGCGAAATAAGCTTGTCAAGCACAGAGGCGGTCATTGTGACAGCGGAGCTTTCGGGTATGTTCCCTCGGTCAGTTTCGTAGGTCAAACCCTTGTATTCTAGTCGTGCGCTTTCTCCTGAGCAGGTTATCACCATGCCGCTGACAGTTTCTGGCGCAGTTATCTCACACTCCCACATATCTGCGCCCTCACGGGTGAAGCTTGCGACGTATTCCGTGCCGTCAATGGTGAACTCGGCCGGGGTCTTGTAATCTTCTGCCAACTTTACGGGTTTGACTTCGGTGCTTTCACCGCATGAGCATAAGCCCATTACCGCCAAAATCGTTAGAAAAAATGCCTTTGTTCTTTTCATTTTGCCCTCCATTAAAAAAGACCCTCTTCATAAGAAGAAGGTCTTTGTTTTTAGTACAGCCTAGTCGGCGTTTTCAAGGTCATACAAAAATCGTGGCAAAGCGTCAATAACATCTCTTGCAATGATTCCACGCTCAGATCTTTTGTATCCTGCAAGTAGAGCCGTCGAGCCAAGTGTGAACGACCCAAGTGCCGCCGCATCAAGAGCATCGAACCCCTGAGCCACATAGGAGGAAACAATGCCTGCAAGCATATCCCCTGAGCCACCCTTTGCAAGCGCAGTTGTGCCTTCGGTGCAAAGATAAACTTTCCCACCGTCCACAGCAAAGGTGTCAGCCGACTTCGCAAGCACTGTCACACCATATTTTTCTGACAGCCTATATGCAAACCCAAGTCTGTCCGACATGACCTCGCCCACCGTCACGCCACAAAGCCTTGCAAGCTCCGCAGGGTGAGGGGTGAGGATAACTGTACTTTTCTTCTTCAACAGTACATCTATATTCGGACAAAGTGAATTTATTCCGTCAGCGTCCAAAACTATGGGTATCTCCGCTTTTTCTATAAGCTCCGCCACCAGCTTTTCCGTTTCAGCCGTGTGACCAAGCCCACAGCCTATCAGCAAAGAGCTTGCCTTTTCGCACTTTTTCAGTATCGTCTCCGCATTTTCAGCCACCATAAAGCCGTCCTTGTCGGTTTTCATTGCCGAGTATGTACATTCATACATACCAGCCGACAGGGAGTTGACTACGCTTTTTGCAGTGCAAAGCTCAAAAAGCCCCACGCCTGTTCGCATTGCCGCCATTGCTGAAAGCCCTGCCGCACCTATATAGCTCTCCGAGCCTGCCACGCTCACCACCTTGCCAAACGTGCCCTTGTGTCCGTCAGCAGGTCTAAAAGGCAGTGAAGCCCTTGCTTTTACCACGTCAAAAGGCGTTATAACAGGGTATAGGGTATTCTCGCAACGCTCGTCAATACCGATATCTTTTACCAGAATTTCACCGCAAAAGTCCACCGCAGGCTGTAAATAAAGACCCAGCTTGCCACGATGAAAGGTCACTGTCACGTCAGCCTTGAACGACAACTTGTCAGCCTGACCATTCCGTGCGTTGACTCCCGACGGCAGGTTGCAGGCTATCTTCATGCCTTCACATTTTTTACAAGCTCTGAACACTGGCAGGATATTTTCACGCAAGCTTCCGTGAAAACCCGTTCCGAAAATGCAGTCCACAAGCACGTCTGCATCCTCGATAAAATCCAGCGCATTTTCAGCTTTCAGCACCTCTACGCTCTTATCAAGCCTAGCATACGCTGCCGAGGAGAGGTCAGTGTCAGGCTCGCCACAGCATAGGACCACCGCAGGCTTGAGACCTTGTTCCGCAAGTAAATTTGCCGCCACAAGTCCGTCACCGCCATTGTTTCCCTTGCCAATAAGAAGCACTATCTTTGAGGACGCAGACGAGTTGCTCGCAATGACCTCCGCAAGCTGTGCCGCCGCATTGTCCATGAGCTGAGCAAGGCTCACGCCATATTTTTCAGCCTCATGCTCGCAAAATGTCATTTGCTCCACTGTTAATATCCTATCCATTTTTATCCTCCTTTTCATAAGCTATCACCACTGCCGAAGCGATATCCTTGATGTGGGAAAGTGACACCGCAAAGGTCAGCCTCCTATTTTCAGCCGCCAAAAGCGCATTCCCCGTAAGCTCCAGATAAGGACAGCCAAGCTCGTCACGCAAGCATGACACCTCGTTCAAGGCGAAGCCCTCGACCCCTGTGCCTAAAGCCTTTGCGAAGCTTTCCTTAGCCGCCCAATTCGCCGCCATGGATTCGTATGGGTTTTTCTTCTGTGAAAAAAGGGTCAGCTCCTTTTCGGAGTAAACCCTTTCACAGAAACGTCGGCTCTGACAGCTTTTTTTTATGCGTTCGATCTCAATAAGATCAGTTCCGACAAATATTTTCATTTTTATTTCCTCAGTGTTCTCGGAAGCGCAGGCTTCATAAGTGCCAGCATATCGTCATCTGGTGTGAAAATAACAGTTGTAAGCCCGAGATTTTTGTGGTTGAATGTTATGTAGTAGTCTGTAAGGCTATCGTCACAAGCGCAGGCAAGGACCTGTGTTGCGCCCTCAGGTACAGAGAAATTCTCGTCAGCAATGCCGAAATCTGTCGCACTGCCGCAACGGAATGTGATAAGGCGTTTTCTTGAACGCTGAGCCGTTATCTTGTCAACGTCTATTTCTCCGTTTGTGAAAATGTATTCATACTCCACATCGAGTTTTGTTGTAAGATAATAACCGCCATAAAGTGCGGCGGCGGCAAGAAAAATGCCTATTACAGAAAACTGCGTGCCGAAAGGGAAGATAAAGCACAGTGCGGCAAGTGCCACGCTTGCTATCATGATGAAAATTTTCTGTATCTTATCGTTCTTTGTGGGAATCTTGCGAACTATCTGTTCCTTGAAGCTGTCCATTATTTGTCCTCCGTTTATTCAGTGCCGCTGAGAAGCTCTTTCATTACCCAGCCGCTTTTATTGTTATATTTTACATATACCCATATGTTTCCGTCACCGTCTGTTCTCTCGCCATAGCCGTTTATGGTCTTGCCGTCAGGTATCTTTTCTATCACGTCATATTTCTTTGACGGACCGTATCTGAGATTAAGATAAGAGGTGTCTGACTTTACAAGAAATGGGATAGAATCAGGGTATTTCACATCATCACCCAAAGGGAAAAGTGTGTCCTTTTTGAACTTTGTGGTGGTGGTCTTTTTAGTCGCCTTTGTTTCGGCAGATGTTGTGGTTGTGGTGGTGGTCGTCCTCTTTGTTGCCGTTGCGATTATGTCAGGGTCGTAGCCTTCGTCAATGCTTACGTCTGGGTTTTCAAGTGTGCCTGCCGTCACAGAAGTGGTGGTGGTGTAGCCCTCGTAATCCTCATCGTCCTCATCATAATCGTCGCCCATTGTGGCGGTCTTTGTGGTCTCTATAACTCTCTGAGCGGCAGTACCCGTGGTGGTCTCCGTTTCGGAGGAGCTTTCCGGAAGCATTGCCCCACATGACGCAAGCCCGAAAACCGCAGAACAAGCCAGCACAGCCGCAAGCAGTTTTGATCTCATTTTTTATATCCTCTTTTCAGAATTTACACAATTTTATTTTAAGCCAAGAAGCCTTTCTGCGTTGCCGCCGAGAATTTTATCTTTGTTATCCTCGGAAATGCTCAAGCGCAGTATCTTTTCTTTTATAAGGTAGGAACTGTCCCAAGGGCAGTCGCTTGCAAAAAGTATCCTGTCAGCCCCATGCTTTTCAACGATAGCCTGCATAAGCTCGTCAGGACACATACTTGTGAAAGCGGTGTCAAAATAAACTTCACCGTCAACTCCTGCCAAAACGTCACGCACCTGCTCCCACATCATGTTTGCACCAAGGTGAGCAAGAATGACCTTGAGTTTAGGGTGCTTTTTTATCATTCTCAGCGCCCTCTCAGGGGTGGAGTGGATAAGGTCAGGGGAAACGCAGTCATAGCCAGAATGGAATATAACAGGCAGGTCGGCTCTTTCAATGGCGTCATATATCTTGTCCATGCGCTCATCATCTATCATAAAGCCCTGATAGTCAGGGTGAAGCTTTATGCCGTGAAGTCCAAGCTCCTTTATGTGGGCTATCTCCTGCTCATAGTCCTCAGCGTCAGGGTGTATTCCACCGAAGCTTATAAATCTTCCGCCGTCCTGTTGGGCACACCAATCGTTTATAACTCTCTGCTGAGTAGGTTTTGTTGCCACTGATAACAGCACGCCCTTGTCAATGCCCCATTCGTCAAAACGCTGTATGGTTTCCTCTGCAGTGCCTCTTGTGAAAGGAGTTATTCCACTGCAAGCCTGAAGCTTTTCAACAGCCTTTTCCGCTACCTTTGGATTAAAGGCATGAACGTGAAAATCAATTACCATTTAAAACATCTCTTTCTGAAAATACTCTTTCATATGGTATTATACCACACTTTCAAGCTTCTTTCAACGAATATCGGCAATTTTCACAGTATATTCATCTAGGGCTATTCCCAGCTTTTCCACACCTCGGGGCAGAAGCCTACTGTGGCTTTCTTGCCGTTTCTTACGATAGGTGCGGCAAAAAGCTCGGGATAGTCAAGAAGCTTTTCTATCTTCTCCTCGGTGCTTCCAAGATATTTTATGAGCATTGCCTGCTCTCCCTTTGCCTTTGGGTCGATAAGCTTGTCAATATCCCCAACAGCCGCAAGCACTGAGTTAAGCTCGCCCTTGCTAAGCCCCTTTGTAGGCAGGTCAACAGATTGGAACTTTATTCCACGCTCTTTGAAATAACGCTCGGCCTTTTTTGTGTCAAAGGATTTTGACTTGCCGAATATCTGTATGTTCATGGGATTATCTCTCCGTTTCTGCATTCAAGAATGATAGTAAAAGGACCGTCATTGAGCAGTGAAACTTTCATGTCTGCACCGAAAACGCCCTTTTCTACCTTGCCTGAAATTTTCTCGCCGCAGACCTTGCAGAAGTATTCATAAAGTCTGTTGGCTTCATCAGGCTTGCCTGCATAGATAAATGACGGGCGGTTGCCGTGGTGACAATCTGCATAAAGGGTGAACTGTGAAACGCAAAGAATATCTCCGCCAACATCATTTATAGAAAGATTTGTCTTGTCGTTCTCGTCAGCGAAAATGCGAAGCTTTGATATCTTGTCGGCAAGCTTGTCGCAGTCAGTCTCAGTGTCCTCCTGATCTACTCCGAAAAGTATCAGAAAGCCCTTTTCTATCTCGCCTGTGACCTTGCCCTCGACCTCAACTTTTGCACTTGTGACCCTCTGTATTACCGCTCTCATCAGCCCACCTCCACGGTGTAGCTGTAGGTGTAAACAGCTTCAGGTGCAAGCTTGATAGCGTGAGGCTTGTTTTCGATATCCTCAAAAGCGTCGTCCTCGTAAACAGGCACGCTAGTCCAAGGCTCAAGGCAGATAAACTGAGCGTCAGGGTTGCCGGTGGAAGTCCATACTGCAATGCATTCAGAATGTGGGAATGAAAGCTTTACAAAACCGCCGTCAGACTTTTTCAGGGTGACAGCCTTTGAAGCAGGGTGGTCTTTCATGATAACGTCATAGTCGAAAAGCTCTCTGGTGAGAGTGATAGTCTTTTCTCCGTCAAGAATAGTCCTCTCGCCGTTTGGGATAGGCTGAACGATATGCTCGTTTTTCTCGTACTCAACTGTGCATTTGCCACCTTGGATATCGCAGATAAAAGCAGGGTGACCGCCGAGATAAAAGTACATAGCCTTTTCATCAGTGTTTTTTACTGTGTTTGTGACGGTGACTTTTGAACCTTTTATGGAGTAGGTGACTTCAAGCTCAAAGTGGTATGGGTATTGAGCAAGTGTCACGTCATTGTCTTTGAGGAGAAAGCTCAGTGAATTTTTGGTGCTTCCAGCGTATGTAAATTCGCTGTCACGGGCGAAGCCGTGGTTTGCAGCCATGTGATATTCCTGACCGCCAGCCTTGTAGGTGCGGTCTTTAGGGGAGCATATGAACGGGAAGAGGATAGGAGCGTAGCGTTTCCAAGCGTCACCGCATTGCCAGAGATATTCTTTGCCGTCCAGTTTGATAGAGTGAAGCTCAGCACCGAAAGTGTCGGCTGAGATAGAGAGTTTATCATTTTTTATTTCATAAAGCATAGATCAGACCTCCGAGAGAAAAATTTTATACCTTGTTATTATAGCACATTGTTTGGGAGATGTCAAAACCAAGTGAGCAGTGAGGTTGTGAGGTCGGCTGGGGTATGGACGAAAACGTTTGAAAAAACTTAAAAGTCTGTTGAAAATTCTGTTCTGATATGAATATTTTAACAGTTAAATTTTATGACTTTGATACAGAATAACTAAAATATTTTCAATTGTTTGTGTAAGCTGACAAAACTTGTGATGACTATTGACTTTAAATTGGAGATAGTCTATAATAAAATGGTAAGATTATTTAATTGTGCAGTGCTTTTTGTTCACAGCTTCAGACTGCACTGAGGAGAAATGTTTATGAATATTAAAGAAGCAAAACAACAGATACTTAATGCAATACAAGCCTATCTCATTAAAGACGAATTTGGCGATTACCGAATTAGCATAGAACATCAGAGACCTGTGTTCCTGCTTGGCGCACCTGGTATCGGTAAGACCGCTATCATGGAGCAGATAGCTCAGGAAACTGGCGTAAACCTTGTTACCTACTCCATGTCCCACCACACAAGAGAGTCTGCCCTCGGTCTTCCTGTTATTGTACATAGAAACTACACCGGTGCTGACGTGCAGATATCCGAGTACACGATGAGTGAGATCGTGGCTACTCTTTATGACACTATCGAAGCCACTGGCATTAAAGAGGGTATTCTCTTCCTCGATGAGATCAACTGCGTTTCCGAGTCCCTTGCTCCTGCAATGCTCCAGTTCTTGCAGTATAAGGTTTTCGGACTTCATCAGGTTCCGGCAGGTTGGGTAGTTGTTACAGCAGGTAACCCGCCTGAGTTCAACAAGTCTGTTTCTGAGTTCGATATCGTTACTCTCGACCGTGTTAAGAGGGTCGAGTGTCAGCCTGATTTCGACGTTTGGAAAGAATATGCTTACTATGCAGGCGTTCACCCAGCTATCATATCATATCTTGAGCTTCACCCTGACCATTATTATATGGTAGACGCAAGCGATAAGAACAACTACCGCTTTGTTACTGCCCGTGGCTGGGAGGACCTTTCTGAAATGATGCAGCTTTATGAGGAGAGCGGTATCCTTGTTGACCACGCTCTGGCTGCTCAGTATGTACAGAATCCAGAGTTCTCAAAGGGATTTGCGGAATATTATGACAGATTCAACTACTATCGTGAGAAATATGACGTTGACGCTATCCTCGAGGGCGGTATAACTGCTCAGAATATTGCTGACGCAAGAGCGGCAGGCACTGAGGAAGCTGTGGCTCTTATGAATCTGCTTATGGACGGCATCACATACACAATGAGAAGCTGTATCCAAATGGAGAAGATGATAAGACTTATCCACCCAAGAATGGAAGATATCCTTGTGAAGATAAACAATGGTCTTTCATGCCGTCAGATAATCAGTGAACACATCATGGACTGCAACAAGAGCCTTGACAAGGCGGTAAGAGCAAGAAACATCTCGCCGTCTAACAAGAAGATCCAGCACTGGATACTCCACAATCTGGAAGCTTATCTTGATAAGTGTACCAACGAGGGAAGAGATAACAAAAACCGCTGTACTGTTATTTTGCAGAACTCCTTCAACAATCTGCTCCATGGCGCAAACAACGTTACACAGCAGTCTATGAATGGTCTGAAATACGCTTTTGACTTCCTTGAGAATGCTTATGGCGCTGACAGCAATGTTATGAAGAAGTTTATCGAGGAGCTGAAAATAAATTGCCACACCACAAACTTCATCAAGAAGTATGGCTCAGAGCAGTTCTACAGACTTGCAGGTGAGCCTGTTCAGCAGCCTACCTACAATAATCTCTATGACCTTAATCTTACTGATTGCCTTTTAGAGCAGGAATAAGCATAGATAAAAAATGAATATTTACGGGCGAACGCATTTTGCCATACATTGTAATAGTTGCATTGTAGGGGCGAACAGTGTTCGCCCGTTTTAGCTTTATAGGTAGTTTTCAGATACATATTTGTTAATATAAAAAGCTTGTAATTTGCGAAAAAGTGTGATATAATAACTAAGAGTGTACAAACGAGAATCAGTGAGGTTTTTACTATGGGCAAGATTTATGATTTAGGCATAGACGTAGGTTCGACCACGGTCAAGACGGTAATTCTTGACGAGGGCGAGTTTATTTATAACAAATATGAAAGACACTTTTCAAAGGTAAGGGAAACGGTGGCTGAGCAGCTGCGTGCTATCAGAGAACTTTATCCTGAGGACAAGTTCAAGATAGCCATAACAGGCTCGGCAGGTCTTGGCATCGCTGAGGCAAGCGGTATCTCTTTCGTGCAGGAGGTCTTTTCTGCTTTTATCGCTGTAAACAAGAAGTATCCAAAGGCTGACGTTGTGGTTGAGCTTGGCGGTGAGGATGCTAAGATAATCTTCCTCACAGGGGGCGTTGAACAGCGTATGAACGGCTCTTGCGCAGGTGGCACAGGTGCTTTTATCGACCAGATGGCAGGACTTTTGGGCGTTACCCCTGACGAGATGAACGACCTTGCTCTTAAGGCAGAAAAGACTTATCCTATCGCTTCAAGATGTGGTGTTTTCGCAAAGTCTGATATTCAGCCTCTTCTTAATCAGGGCGCAAGAAAAGAGGACATATCTGCGTCTATCTTTCAGGCTGTTGTTGACCAGACAGTTTCGGGTCTGGCACAGGGCAGAAAGATCGGCGGTCAGGTGCTTTTCCTTGGCGGTCCGCTTACATATCTCAGTGCACTGAGAAAGGCATTCAGAACTACTTTGAACCTCGACGAGGAACACGCTATTCTTCCTGAAAATTCTTCATGCTATATGGCTTTCGGTGCGGCACTTCATGCTGACACTCTTGCTGAGGAAATGACTATAGACGAAGCCCTTGACAAGATAGTGAATGCAAAGGCTACTGACAATATCGTGGTAGGCAAGCCGTTGTTTGCAAGCCGTGAGGAATATAATGCTTTCGTGGAAAGACACAAGAAGTCTGACCTTAAATATGAAGACATCAGAACTTACAGGGGCGACGCTTATCTTGGCATAGACGCAGGCTCGACAACCACAAAACTTGTGCTTATCACACCTGACGGAAAGCTTCTTTATCAGCACTACTGCTCAAACAAGGGTCAGCCGCTGGATATAATCGCTTCAAAGCTTGAGGAGATCTACAGCCTTGCTACCCCTGAGCTTAACATAAAAGCTTCTGCGGTAACAGGCTACGGTGAGGATCTGATAAAGGCAGGTCTGGGCGTTGACTATGGTATAGTTGAAACTGTTGCGCACTATAAGGCGGCGGCTTATTTCTGCCCTGACGTTGATTTTATCATCGACATCGGCGGACAGGATATAAAGTGCTTCAAGATAAAAAACAACGCTATCGACAGCATTATGCTCAACGAGGCTTGTTCATCAGGCTGTGGCTCGTTCATTCAGACTTTTGCAGGTGCAATGGGATATGATATCGCAGAGTTTGCAAGGCTCGGTCTGTTTGCAAAAGCACCTGTGGAGCTTGGCTCAAGATGTACAGTGTTCATGAACTCATCTGTAAAGCAGGCGCAAAAGGACGGAGCTTCCGTTGAGGATATCTCTGCAGGACTTTCTTCGTCTATCATCAAGAACGCAGTTTACAAGGTAATAAGAGCCAAGTCTATTGACGAGCTTGGCAAGAATATAGTCGTTCAGGGCGGAACGTTCCTTAACGACGCTGTGCTCAGGTCATTTGAAATGGAGCTTGGCAGAAACGTTATAAGACCTGCCATTGCGGGACTTATGGGTGCGTTCGGCTGTGCGCTTTTCGCAAAAGAAAAATCTCAGGGCAGGGACGGCAAGTCAGGCGTTCTTACAAAGGCTCAGCTTGAAGAATTCGCTTACAATTCAAGAGCCGTTCAGTGCGGTGGCTGTGGTGCGCACTGTAACCTTACTATAATAAGATTTAATGACGGCAGAAGATTTACTTCCGGAAACCGCTGTGAAAAGGGTGCAGGCATAAAGATAACCGACAGAACGGAAAACATGATAGAGTATAAGTATAACAAGATACTCTCTTATGCTGACAACAAGCCTGCAAAGCCTATTGCAAAGGTAGGTCTGCCACTTGCGCTATCTTATTATGACCTTATGCCATTTTTCTCAACACTGCTCACAAGCCTTGGCTTTGAGGTGGTTCTGTCTGAGGAGTCAACGAGAGATACATATTACAAGGGTCAGCAAACTATTCCGTCTGATACGGTATGTTATCCTGCAAAGCTTTGTCACGGTCATATAGAGAGCCTCCTTGACAAGGGCGTGGACTTTATATTCTATCCTTGCATGAGCTACAATGCTGACGAGGGTCAGTCGGACAATCACTATAACTGTCCTGTTGTTGCTTATTATCCTGAGCTTCTAAAGGCTAACAATGACAAGCTGAATGATGATAATTTCATCATGCCTTATCTTGACATAAACATCAAAAAGCACGTTGCAAAGGCAATGGCAAGGGCGCTTTCAAAGTATAACATCACTGCAAAGCAGGTGCTTGGAGTGCTTAACAAGGCTTATTCTGAGCAGGTGAGATACCATAGGGATATCGAGGCTAAGGCGCAGGAGATAATCGCTGAGGCAAGGGCAAAGGGTCAGAAAATAATCGTTCTGGCAGGCAGACCTTACCACATCGACCCTGAGATAAACCACGGCATACACAAGCTTATCGCTTCTCTTGGCTTTGCTGTTATTACCGAGGACAGCGTAGCGATGAAAGTGGATACACCCGCACTTGACGTACTCAATCAGTGGACTTATCATTCAAGGCTTTACAGAGCGGCAGAGTATGTATGCGAAAATGATGATATGCAGCTCGTTCAGCTGGTATCCTTCGGCTGTGGTATCGACGCTGTTACAACAGACGAGGTGAGAGCTATACTTGAAGAAAAGGGCAAGCTTTACACTCAGCTAAAGATAGACGAGATAACGAATCTCGGTGCGGCTAAGATAAGACTCAGGTCTTTGGCGGCGGCACTGGAGGAAAAAGAAGCCAGCGCAAATGCTGAGAAGAAAATGGACAAGGAGGCAATGTAATGGCTGAAAAAGAGATAAAACACGCAGGCTCGGACAGAGTAAAAAGGTCTTATTTTGACAAGTCAAGACGTGAGGAATACACTATACTTATACCTGATATGCTTCCTATACACTTCAAGCTTATCATGGCGATATACAAAAAATACGGCTATAACATGGAGCTTTTGCAAAACTGCTCACGAAACGTTATAGACGAGGGACTTAAAAACACACATAATGACGCTTGCTATCCTGCGCTTCTTGTTATCGGACAGTTTATGGACGCTCTCAAAAGCGGCAAGTATGACCTTGAACACACGGCTCTGCTTATGTCGCAGACGGGCGGTGGCTGTCGTGCTTCAAACTATATCCACCTTATAAGAAAGGCGCTGTCAACGCAGTTCCCAGAAGTGCCTGTTCTGTCGCTGAATTTCAGCGGACTTGAAAAGGACGCTTCCATAGATATCACCCCTGCCATTGCAATGAAGCTTATTTATGCGGTACTTTACGGTGATATGCTCATGCTTTTGTACAATCAGTGCAAGCCTTACGAGATAGAGAAAAATTCTACGGACGAGCTTTTGGCAAGGTGGCAGCACAGGCTTGGAAAGCTGTTTGCTACCCCGAGCAGATATATGCACACAAAGAGCATTTACAATGCTATGCTCAAAGACTTTGCGGCGCTTCCAAGGACAAAGGAGAAGAAGCCTAAGGTAGGTATCGTGGGAGAGATATACGTTAAGTATTCACCTCTTGCGAACAATCACCTGAACGATTTTCTGCTGTCTGAGGGCTGTGAGCCTAACGTGCCTGGACTGTTGGACTTCGTGCTTTACTGTGCGTCGGACGCTATCAATGACGAGAAGCTTTATGACAAGAAAACCAGCCGCACTCTTATGTACGGCATTGGTTATGATGTGCTTTACAAGTTCCAGAAGCAGCAGATAAAGGTAATTAACGAGCAGGGCATTTTCCAGCCGCCTCATGATTTTGAACACCTTAGAAAGTGTGCTGATAAGTATATCAGTCAGGGCGTAAAAATGGGCGAGGGCTGGCTCATCACTGCTGAAATGGCGGCTCTTGCAGAAACAGGCACAAAGAACATAATCTGCACTCAGCCATTCGGCTGTCTGCCTAACCACATTGTTGCAAAGGGTATGTCAAGAACTATCAAGCAGGCTTATCCGGACGCAAACATAGTCGCTATCGACTATGACCCGGGTGCGACAAAGGTCAACCAAGAAAACCGTATCAAGCTTATGCTTGCTAATGCAGTCATGGATTAATAGAAAAAGTTACCCCCTCGGAGCTTGGCTCGGAGGGGGTTGTTTTGTGCAAAAAGCAGGCTTAATAATTGTAGCTTTTCTGTTCATGTATCTGTTCAGGTGCGATAAAGCTCAGGGCTTTAAGTTTCTCGGTGACTTTATCCGCTTCGGCTTTTGATACGTTGAAATCAAAGTCGATATAGTCGATATCATCGTTGTTATATATATCGTCTGTATCGTAAGTCCTTATTATTATGCTTACTATATTTACTTGGTTCTGTGTTCTTTTAAAGTGGTGTATATAGTCGCTGATACTCTTTTTGCGGCTGTCAAAGGCGCTGTTGTAGATATCTATTATCTGCATGGTCTCGTCTTTTGTGAGGGTGTTTTTGTCCTGCGGATTTTGGTGGCTTGAAATATAGGAAGCTGTTATGTCATCTGTTGTTGTGTTCAACGCCCACACATGATTGTATTCAGTAAGCTTTGCTTCATCTATCTTGCCTGTAAAGCCATTGCAGAAGTATGCCAGAATGTTCACTCCGAAAATGATTACCATATACACTGCGAAAATGCCTACCCATTTCACAAAGCGGATTATTGTAAGCTTGCTGTTTGATGATAGTATTCTCACAAGGAGATAGCCCAAGAGAAGTGCAGGAAGAAGTATCAGGTTGCTTGTGTCGGAGAGGACGTAAGTCGTTACAGTGACTACGGCTAGGATAAGGATTATCTCACGATAGGCGCTGAATACGAACGGCTTGCCCGTGTCCTTGCCGTCACGTTTTTTGTAGAGAAAATACAGGAGAGTGATAAGCAGTGCCGAGAAAAGTGTGCTTCCAACGAGAAGAAACAGGACTTTTGTGGAGTAGCCAAATTCCATAAGGTGGGCAGGGAATGCACTCCATGCAGGACAATAGGTAACGAAATTTTCAATATCGTATGGGTACTGAACTGTAAATGGGCTTATGGTGGAATAGTATATGCAAGCAGGGAGAGCCGCTTCGCAGGCTGTTATTATCACCGCTGTGTATATCATCTCCGCCAATCTGCCGCAGCATATCATACACAAAAGCACCGCAAGTATCACGAAAAGGCTTGTGGCAAGCTCTGTGAACATAAGCACTGCAGAATATCTTGACACCATGTACAAGGTGATATCCGTTGTGAAGAATATGGCGATAAACTGAATGATGTTCCAGAATATGACCGGCAGGATATGCAGTTTCAGCAGGGTGAGAAGCTTTGAGAAGAAGCGTTCTTTTGCACTGCTTGGAAGCGAGTAAACAAGGTCTGCGTGTGGCTTGCTGTAAAGCTCATGGAAAAGGGTAAAAACTGTGAATACTGCACACAACGCTATCGCCACAGAGCCTGCCTGGGCAAGACCATAGCCTGTGTAACTGTTCGTCACGCTTTCGCTATAGTAGGTGATGAACTTTCGCATGGACATCTGCATGATGAAGTTTATGAACAGCACAAGGTTCGTGATGATGAAAAGCAGTTTGTTCACCTTGAAATCACGGCTTGATGCGGCTATTATCCTATTCTTCGCTGTTTGCATATCCATGCACCTCCATTTCGTATATGAAGATCTCCTCGAGTGTGAGAGGGACAAGCTCCAGAACGGCAGGGGAGATAGCGGAAAGCTTTGCGGTGATATCCGCTTTTTCGCCCTTTGCCACCACGGTGGAAACTCTTCCAAGGTTTCTGAAACTGAGTACTTCGACGCCTGCGTTTTCTATGGCGGAGCGGTCAAGCTCGCCCTCAGGTAAGGCTATCTGCACCTTTTCAAAGCCCTCTCTTACGTCGTCGATATCCTTGGCGAAAATGACTTCGCCTTTGTGTAGGAGCATTGCCTTGTCGCAAAGCTCGCCTATTTCGGTAACGTTGTGGGAGGACACGATAAGGGTCGCACCACGGTCGAAAATATCGTCAACTATCATGGTGCGGATAAGTCTGCGCATGGCAGGGTCAAGGCCGTCAAAGGCTTCGTCAAGGAGGATATACTTTGTTCGGCTGGCAAGTGCAGCCGCAACGATAGCCTGCCTTTTCATGCCCTTTGAAAACTGGGACAGCGGTTTCTTCCGTGGCAGGTCAAGCTTTGAAATAAGGTCATCGAACACCTTGTCGTCAAAGGTCGGGTAGCTGCTTTGGTAAAAGCTTTTCAGGTCATTCACTGTCAGTCTTGAAAACTGCACCGTTTCGTCGCTCACAAAGAAGATGTTCTCCTTAGCCTGCGGCCGGTCATAGACCTCTGTTTCGTCAATGGTGACGCTACCGCTGTCGGGGCGGTAGATCCCGCTTATAACACGCAGTAGGGTGGATTTACCTGCACCGTTCGAGCCTACAAAGCCGTATATGCAGCCCTCGGGGATATCCAGGGTGACGGCTTTCAGTGCCTCGTGATCTTCGTCTGCGTTTTTGAATGTAAGTGACAGGTCTTTTATTTCTATCATTCTTTGTCACTCCTTTCTTTCTGTTCCTCCGCCAGTTCTTCAAGGACGGAGGTAAGCGATCCAAGGCTTATGCCTGCCTGCATTGCGGCGGCGGCATGGAGCTTAAATTCTTCCAGCAATTTTTTCTCTATAGAGCCTTTCTGCTTTGCCACAAAGCAGCCTTTTCCTGCCACAGAATAGATTATCTCGTCATGCTCAAGTCTACTGTAGGCTTTGGCGACTGTGTTTGGATTCAGACCCAGTTCCTTTGCCAACATTCTTGAGCTTGGCAGCTTATCGTTTTCTTTCAGCACGCCTTTTGATATAAGGCTTGAGAACTGGCTGCATATCTGTTCGTAGATAGGTGCTCTTCCTGTAAGATCAAGCGTTATCACCTTGAATACCTCCTTTCGATTTTGTTGTTTCGTTTCATTTGTTCTGCTGTACTAACTGTATTATCTGTTGTAGTACACTTAGAGTATACAACTATAAGTCTGATTTGTCAAGGAGCGTGGATATTTTTCAGCACTTATCACAATACTGCGTCGTTTTGATAGTTGGAAATGTACAAAAGTTCAGGCTTGAGGGAGGGAAATATTATCAAAATGTAAAAAATGTGTTTAAAGGGCTTTGGGACTATTGACAGGGATGAAAAATAGTGCTATACTTTAATACATAAAAGCTTAAAAGCATAAAACCTTTAAAGCGATGAATTTATACAGACATGGTAAGGGTCTGTTTTGGGAAAGGAAGTAATCACAATGGCAAATCAGGCAAAGACAATAAATCAGAAAGGTGACCTTATGTCATACCGTCCTGATATAAAGCTTCTGGACGCAACTATCCGTGACGGAGGTCTTGTAAATAATTTTGGATTTTCAGACGAGTTTGTAAAAGAACTCTATAAAACTAACATAAAATCAGGCGTTGAATACATGGAGTTCGGCTACAAGGCTTCTAAGGAGCTTTTTGACGTTAAGGAGTTCGGTAAGTGGAAGTTCTGTGATGAGGAGGATATCAGAGCTATCGTTGGTGAGAATGACAGTCCGCTGAAACTTTCTGTTATGGCTGACGTTGGCAGATGTGATTTCAAGAAAGATATCCTGCCAAAGAGCGAGAGCGTTATCGACATGATAAGAATCGCAACATATACTCATCAGATGCCTGGTGCGCTGGAGATGATAAACTACTGTCATGATATGGGCTATGAAACTACTATCAACATCATGGCTGTTTCTGCGAGCCGTGAGGACGATATCGCACAGGCTCTTGACCTTGTGGCAAAAAGCCCTGTTGACGTTATCTATCTTGTTGACAGCTACGGCTCACTTTTCCCAGAGCAGGTGAGAAGACTTACTGCGCAGTATTGCGAGGTGGCTGAGGCTAGTGGCAAAAAGGTGGGCGTTCATATGCACAACAATCAGCAGCTCGCTTTTGCAAACACTATCGAGAGCATTTCTCACGGCGCAAGCTTTGCGGACGCTACTATGAGCGGAATGGGCAGAGGTGCAGGAAACTGCTTCATGGAGCAGATGCTCAGCTTCCTGAGAAACCCTAACTACAAGCTTACTCCTACACTGAAATTTGTTGAAAAGTACGTTGCTGAGGAGAGGGCAAAGGGTTCACAGTGGGGCTATGACGTGCCTTATATGCTCACAGGTGCGCTCAATCGCCACCCTCGTGCGGCTATCTCATTTCTGAAGGATAACAGAACAGATTACAACGAATTGTATATGGATCTTCTTAACGAGTTGTCATAAAATCATTCTTCGTATAAACGGCGTTTCCATAGTGATGTGGGACGTCGTTTTTGTGTTGCATAATTTTTTATCATATGTTATAATTATTTTATGTTTTCATAAAACCTTTTGGCGGATAACTCGTCATTATAAATGAAAGGACTTTCAATGAAGTTAGGCGTGCCTTGTGAGGTGTTGCTTAAATGTAAGGGGGCGGAAAAATGGAGGACAGCAGGATAATTGAGCTTTATGAAAGCAGAGATCAGCAGGCTATTTCACAATCGGATATAAAATACGGCGGATACTGTTATTCTGTGGGCTACAATATTCTTGGAGTCAGGGAGGACACGGAGGAGTGCGTGAACGAAACTTGGCTCAGGGCATGGAACTCCATTCCTCCACAGAAACCCAGAATGCTGTCGGCATTTTTCGGGCGGATAACAAGAAATATCGCATTTGACAGATATCGTGCGTCAAAGGCCGCAAAGCGTGGAAAAGGTGAGATAGCGGCGGTCTTGGAGGAGCTTGACGAGTGCATACCTGACAATGACACCACCGAGAGTCTTTGCGACGGCAGACATCTTGAGGGGCTTATAAACGAATTTCTTGGCGAGTTGCAGGAGAGAGACAGAAATATATTTCTCCAGCGATATTGGTTTGCAACGCCTATAAAAGAGATATCAAAAAAGTATGCTATGAACCTGAACACAGTTAAGGCGAGCCTTTTCAGAAGCAGAAATAAGTTAAAGGCTTTGCTTGAAAAGGAGGGAGTTCTTTTATGAAAACAACAGGAGAGGATATTTCAAAGGCTTTGGAAAATGCTGACGAGCATTACATTGAAGAATGCAGACAGAGCGGCAGCGGCATAAAGATAAAAACCATATGGACAAAGTGGGCGGCTGTGGCGGCCTGCGGTGTTATCGCTGCGGCGACGGGTGTTATGATGTTTGCAGGCAGGTCGGATAAAGATATAAAGGCAAAGGCTTCGGCTGACCAGCAGATGGCAGACGAGGAAGCAACAGTGTCATATAGAGTTCCTTGGGACGAATATGCAATGAATGCAAAATATGAGACGTTTGAATATAACGATGTGGAATATGTTTCAATGGGACATGTTGATAAGTCTTTTCTTGACAGCAAGCTCACCACCATGACTCTTGAAACGGAAAACTATGAGACAAACAAAAAGGAAACAACAAAAGCGGATATTTATTCAATAAAGGACTTGTCACCAAGCGTTTATCTGGCGGTGGTCTTTGATGACGGCTCTGTGGCGTGGTATGATGATTGGAAATACTCACCTGATTGCAAGACCGATATGACCCTTGATGACATAATAAATGACGTAAGTCTTGAAAAAACGGCTCGTGTGGACTATGCTTACAATGACGCAGGAATGGGCAGGCTCAGAAAGTATACTAATACCGACATCTCAAAGCTGCTTGACCTGTTAAAGGACGATAATGGTTCATACAATGCGGTCTATGAGGGAGACGCTTATGAGAGCGACCCTGATATTAATTTGTCGGTAACAAATGATGATGAATATTACATTGAGGGCGGAATAACAATAAGCTTCTATGTAGAAAGACTTGACGTCAACGGTACGGCTTATTTTACTGCTAACGGAGATCTGTATGTTCAGCTTTTTGCAGGAGATATATTAAAATTTGATATAGGCGGTGAAAAGGCAGAAAAGCTTGAAAACTGGCTCAATGAGAACTGCGAATACACTGACGAAAAGAAAAACGCTGAGGTCGCTGACGATGTTGACCCTAGTGAGAAAGCAGTGACTTCTGTCGCCAAGGACGATTCTGATATGGCCGACGAAGTTGATATTGGATATATCGACTATTTTGAGGACGTTGGGGACAATACCTTTACAACAAAGGACGGCAGGCTCACGGCGAAATACTCCTATGAGGTAAGCGGAGGCGAGTTCATAAGCCATATTACCTACACAAACAACTGGGACAAAGACATGGTGCTTGACTTCACGACTGACCAGTATATCACCACAGAGGACAGTAAGGGCAATTCCACGAGCTATGGCGAAAGCGGCGACAGAAACACCATGAACACTTTGCTCAAAGCCGGAGAGAGCTACACGTATGACTATAAGACGGATATTGGTGCCGACTATGTGAAAGGCACGGCAAAGATAACGCTTATCGCAAACACTGCAAGCGATAAAAACTGCAATGGAGTAAACTATGTGACGCTAAAAGATATAGAGATAGATTTTCAGTAATGAAATAGTTTAATGTGTAGAGTTTTTTCGATAAAAAGATAAAAGCCTGTCGTATCGGACTGATACGGCAGGCTTGATTTTATTTGTGCTTGTAGACCACACGCTCTTTTACGTCTATCTGCTTGTAGGATATTTTGAAGCCTATCCATGTGGCAAATGGATAGAGTAGTGGGAATATGGCGGTCATGATGAAAACAAATGGGGACATATTTTTCACGTCGGCAGAGTGGGCAGCCCAATCTATAAGAGGATAGAAGCAGGCGTCGAGAAGCTTATAGGCAGGCATGAAGTTGAACGAGCCGCTGAATTTTGATATCATCAGCAGTATCATTGTTATGTAGCATGGTATGCTTGCAATAAGACCAAGTGTGAAGCCATAGTTAGGGCAATCCTTTTCACCGTGGAATGTGACCTTATTTCTGGCTTCCTCTCCCTGTTTCAGACCAAAGTCAGCCATAAGGCAGACCACTGTGAGAAGTCCTGTAAGACCGAAAATTATATTTGCCAATGCACCGAAAGGCTTTGCAACTGCGATAAAAAAGAGAAATACGAAAATTCCGAAGAACTCTGTTTCTACCCATTTCAGCAGTGCGGTGAGTATAGCTTTTTGTTTGTTGTATTTTTCCATTTTAATACTCCCGATAAAAATAGTATAAGATGATTATACCACGTTATCGTGATATTTTCAACTGTTATGCAGATTTTTCATCTGATAATCACAAAAGCTTCGGGCAGGATAATAACATAAAAAGGAGAGTGATAGCCATGAAAAAGCGTGACAAGAGCCGTTTCCCGCAGGCTTCAGACGGCACAAAGGTATACAAGCCCCATGACGTTATCTCGGCAGGTCAGGAATATGTTGTGACGGACAATTACACTGCGCAAAACGGCAGAGTATACAATCGTCAGGAGCAGAATGCAGGCTGGGCGAGAAAATGGGTAGACGAGAACGAAAAGTAGCCGTTGAAAAACCTCCGCAGGTGTGATATAATTACAGTATATCATGATCTGCGGGGGGTATTTTTATGAAAAAGACAGCATTGGTAACAGGTGGCTCTGGTGGGATAGGCTCGGAGATATGCAGGGTGCTTGCTGAGGGCGGCTGGCAAGTGGCTGTATGCTACAAGAATGGCAGGGCGCCGGCGGAAGCTTTGGTATCTGAGCTTAAAGAGCGTGGCTTATGTGCAGAGGTTTTTTACTGCGACATTGGCGACAAGGACAGTATAGATAAATGCGTTGCGGAAGTCAGGGACAGTTTGGGCTTTGTTACGCTTCTTGTAAACAACGCAGGAACAGCGGATATAGAGCTTTTTACTGACATGACTGACGAGAAGCTATGCGAGATGATGAACGTGAATCTGCTTGGTGCAATGCGTATGAGCAGGGCGGTGCTTCCTGAGATGATAAGGGAACACAGTGGAAATGTGATAAATATAACCTCAGTATGGGGCGAAAAGGGAGCTTCCTGCGAGGTTGCATACTCGGCGGCAAAGGCTGGGCTTATAGGATTTACGAAGGCGTTGGCGAGGGAAGTTGCCATAAGCGGTATAAGGGTGAACTGCGTATCCTGCGGAATGATAGACACGAAAATGAACGGCGAGCTGAAGGAGGAAGATGTTCGTGTGATAGTTGATGACATACCGGCAGGCAGGATAGGCAAGCCGAGAGATGTGGCGAATGTTGTGCGTTTTCTCAGTGGAGAGGGAGCAGATTACATTCACGGGCAGGTCGTCAGAGTGGACGGGTGCTGGATATAGGTCACTCGCCGTGACGGGCATTTTACGCTGCAATTTGTGATATGATGTAATTTTGCACCGCTTTTTGAAATGTGTAGGTGAGCGATGCCGTGGTTGCCATATCCTTGATGCCAAATTATTTTGGGGTGACATTGTGTGATATTTTTCAACAATTCAACGGGCGAGAAATATCGGGCTGTCGCATTTCGGTGAAACCGAAATTGAGCCAGGCCCCTACAATGCTGAATTTTTACAAGTTCTGAGAACGGGCGACCTCAGGTCGCCCCTACAGATCATTCGGGCAAGTTTGTTGTGCCGCAAAGTCGCTTTGCTTGGTGCTTGTGCACAACTTTGGTCAGCTATGCTAATTCCTCATTCCTCACTCCTCATTCCTCATTCAGTGTGTATACTCTCCACACACATCTGCATATACTAAGTTAAAACATTTCTCCCCATCAGGACAAGGAGGTCAGTATATGGATTATCTTATGCTTGTGGATAAATTCAATCCCATAGATATGGGATTTTACGATCGTGTGGAGTTGACAGAGGTGAACGGCAAGTTTATGGAATCTCAGGCAGGAAACAGGCTCAGGCTTCTGCTCAAAAAGGCGGAAGCTGACGGCATAAAGCTGAAAATTATTTCTGCCTATCGCTCTTTTGAATATCAGCAGATGCTTTGGGAGCGTGAAGTATCTCACGAAATGTGGGGCGGTCTGAGTTATGAAAAGGCTGTGGAAAAGGTGGGCAGAACTCTCGCTCTCCCCGGGTCAAGCGAACACAACACCGGGCTTGCTGTGGATCTCGGCAGAGAGGGTGACAATGATGTGAGCAACGATTTTTACAAGACGCCTGAATCTCGGTGGCTTTGTGCAAATGCCGCAGATTTCGGCTTTATCCTCCGCTATCCTCGCCTTAAAGAGCAGATGACCGGCATTGATTTTGAGCCGTGGCATTATCGTTATGTGGGCGTTGAAGCCGCTCGTATCATTGCCGCAGGCGGGCTTTGCCTTGAGGAATTTCTGCACTTTTACTCGGAAAAATATATCTGAAAATCCTGTGAAAATAATTGACAGAAAGAGCATTGTGTAGTATAATTATAACAAAGCTATGAGCGATAGCCGCAAGTTTTTGTATGCTATTGCGAAAGAAAGGAAGTTTTGTTATGTCAAACTATTCAAGAAAAAAGTCGTTCTGGACTTTAATGGGTGCGATGATACTTGTTGTTGCGTCAACTGCGCTTTTTGTATACAAATATTTTGAGGATAAGGAGCATGCCGAAAAGTGGAAAGACTATGAGGAGTGCGGTATACAGTAAATAACAGACAGCTTTAAAGGCACTGCTTTTTGTGAGCAGTGCCTTTGTATATCAACACAATTCATTGATGTAAAGTTTATCGAAATCGCTGAAAAAGCGTGCTTGCACTTGAAATGCGGTTTGAAATGTGATATAATAGTCGTAATGACCTGATGACAAACTTGTTCTAGGGAGGGACGTTATAATGCAGATAAGAGAATCAGCTGAAAATTATCTTGAAACGATACTTATTCTCAGTCAGCGCAAGGGCAAAGGCGAGGTAAGAAGCATAGATATAGTAAACGAACTTGAGTTTTCAAAGCCGAGCGTAAGTGTGGCAATGAAAAATCTCCGTGAGAACGGCTATATAACTGTTGACAAGGACGGTTATATTCGTTTGACAGACAAGGGCTTGGAGATAGCCGAGAAAATGTATGAGCGTCATACGTTGCTTTCACAGTGGCTCATAAAGCTTGGTGTTGACGAGAAAGTTGCAGTAGAGGACGCTTGCCGTATGGAACACGTTATCAGTGCGGAGTCCTTTGCGGCTATCAAAAAGCACACAGGTATGGCTTGATAAGATGATAATTGCCGTGGGTCTTCTTGCGGCATTTTTTATTGCAAACAAAAAAGGAGAACAGCTTGTGCCGTTCTCCTTTTTCTGTTATTTGAATTTGTCTTTGAGCTTGTCAAAGAATGTTTTGCGCTTTGCGTAGTTCTTTTCACCGAGGGACTTTTCGTAGTCACGGAGCTTTTCTTTCTGCTCTTTGGTCAGATTGCGTGGAACTTCAACTGTTACACGAACGTAGTGGTCGCCGTGGTCGTTTCTGTTTACCTTCTTTATGCCCTTGCCTCTCAGGCGGAACACTGTGCCTGTCTGTGTACCCTCTGGCACTGTGTATTTTACCTTGCCGTCAACTGTAGGAACTGTTATCTCGTCACCGAGAGTAGCCTGTGCATAAGTAAGCGGTATCTCTGTCCACACGTCATAGCCGTCACGCTCGAAAATAGGGTCAGGTCGAACTGTAATGTTGATGTGCAGGTCGCCGTTAGGACCTCCGTTTATACCGCAGTTGCCTTCACCGCCTACTCTAAGTGTCTGACCATCGTCGATGCCAGCAGGAACGTTTATCTCCTTTTCAGATACCTTCTTTACTCTGCCTTGACCGTTGCAGGTATGGCAAGGGTTGTCGATTATCTGACCCTTACCGCCACAGCGACTGCAAGTCGTGGTCTGAGCGATGTTTCCGAAAGGCGTTCTCTGTGTTATCCTTAATGTACCAGTGCCGTGGCAGTCAGGACAGGTCTTAGGCGAAGAACCTGCGGCTGCACCTGTGCCGTGACAGTCAGGACATTTTTCGGCTCTGTTTATGCGAAGTTTCACAGTCTTGCCCTTGCAGGCTTCCATGAAGTCAAGAACAACGTTCGCTCTTATATCCTCGCCACGTCTTGGTGCGTTAGGGTTAGCAGAACGTCCGCCACCAAAGCCTCCGCCAAATCCACCGAAAATGGAATCGAAAATATCGCCCATATCGCCAAATCCGCCGAAGCCTCCTGCACCTGCTCCACCGCCTGCACCGTAGTTCGGGTCTACGCCTGCGTGACCGAACTGGTCATATCTTGCTCTTTTATCTTTATCTGAAAGCACCTCATAAGCTTCATTTACTTCCTTGAACTTTTCCTCGCACGCTTTGTCGCCGGGGTGAAGGTCAGGGTGATACTGCTTTGCAAGCTTACGGAATGCCTTTTTTAATTCATCGTCTGTGGCAGTTTTAGAAACGCCAAGCACTTCATAGTAATCTCTTTTTTCAGCCATATAAACGCCCATGCTCTGTAAGCTGCAGATCGTGAAAGTCTTGGGGCATGGGCTTGCCTCCTTTTTGTAAGTATAGTCCTTTCACGCTTTTCACACAGCCTTTTAATACGGCAATAGCCCCTGCTCGGAAAATCGGAGCAGAGGCAGCCGTTATGATTTATTCTGCGTCAGTAAATTCAGCGTCTATAACGTCGTCGCCACCGTTGTTTGAAGCGCCGCCGTTGCTGCCGCCATTTGCTCCGCCCATGTTGTTAGGGTCAAAGCCTGCGGCACCGCCTGCTGCCTGCTGTGCCTGTGCAGCCTGCTGATATACCTTAGTTGCAACGCCCTGGAATGTTTCCTCAAGCTCCTTGTGCTTAGCCTTGATAGCCTCGATATCAGTACCCTTGAGGGCTTCCTTAAGAGCGTCTATCTTAGCCTGACAAGCTGACTTGTCAGCAGCGTCTACCTTGTCGCCGAACTCGCCCAGTGACTTTTCAGCCTGGAAGCAAAGCTGGTCAGCAGCGTTTCTTGCGTCAACGTCCTCTTTCTTCTTAGCGTCCTCTGCTGCATATGCCTCAGCTTCCTTGACAGCCTTATCTATATCGTCCTTAGACATATTTGTTGAAGAAGTGATCGTGATGTTCTGCTCCTTGCCTGTGCCAAGATCCTTAGCGGAAACGTGTACGATACCGTTAGCGTCGATATCGAATGTTACCTCGATCTGTGGAACGCCTCTTGGAGCAGGAGCGATTCCGTCAAGTCTGAACATACCGAGCTGTTTGTTGTCCTTTGCGAACTCACGCTCACCCTGAAGTACGTTGATATCAACGGCTGACTGATTATCAGCGGCAGTTGAGAATATCTGTGACTTCTTTGTAGGTATAGTTGTGTTTCTCTCGATGATCTTTGTGCAGATACCGCCCATTGTTTCAAGACCAAGTGACAGTGGAGTTACATCGAGGAGGAGCAGACCGTCCTTAACGTCGCCTGCGAGAACGCCGCCCTGATATGCAGCGCCAAGTGCTACGCACTCATCTGGGTTGATGCCCTTAAATGGCTCTTTGCCAAGGAATTTCTTAACAGCTTCCTGAACGGCTGGTATTCTTGAAGAACCGCCGACCATAAGGACTTTCTGAAGCTCGTTAGCTGACAGACCTGAGTCTGAAAGTGCCTGACGAACTGGTCCCATTGTTGACTCAACAAGGTCTGCTGTCATTTCGTTGAACTTAGCCTGTGTAAGTGTCATTTCAAGATGCTTTGGACCTGTAGCGTCTGCTGTGATGAATGGGAGAGAGATAGTTGATGAAGCAGTAGAAGAAAGCTCTATCTTAGCCTTTTCAGCAGCTTCCTTGAGTCTCTGCATTGCCATTTTATCACCTGAGAGGTCAACGCCCTCAGTCTTCTTGAACTCTGCAATCATCCAGTCGATAATTCTCTGGTCGAAGTCGTCGCCGCCCAGGTGGTTGTTACCTGCTGTAGCAAGAACTTCTGTAACACCGTCGCCCATTTCGATGATAGATACATCGAATGTACCGCCGCCCAGGTCGTAAACCATGACCTTCTGATCCTCTTCCTTATCAATACCGTAAGAAAGTGCAGCGGCTGTTGGCTCATTGATGATTCTCTTAACTGTCAGACCTGCGATCTGACCTGCGTCCTTAGTAGCCTGTCTTTGTGCGTCTGTGAAGTAAGCAGGAACTGTGATAACAGCCTCTGTTACCTTTTCGCCCAGATAAGCCTCAGCGTCAGCCTTCAGCTTCTGAAGTATCATAGCTGAAATTTCCTGTGGAGTGTAATCCTTGCCGCCCATGTGAGCCTTGTAGTCAGAGCCCATATGTCTCTTGATAGAAATTACAGTGTTGTCATAGTTTGTAACAGCCTGTCTTTTTGCTACCTGACCGATAAGTCTGTCGCCGTTCTTTGAAACGCCAACTACTGACGGAGTTGTTCTTGCACCCTCGCTGTTAGGGATAACAACGGCTTCGCCGCCCTCCATAACTGCTACACAAGAGTTTGTTGTACCTAAATCTATACCGATGATTTTGCTCATAAGATCAAGTCCTTTCAAAATTTACTTAATTTATATCAAGACCTTAAGTCCCGATGTCTTTGTTTATGGGTTTGCTACTATTACCATTGCGTGTCTTATTACCTTGCCGCCTATGGTGTAGCCGTTTTGAAGCACCTGCGCCACAATATTTTCACCCAGGTCAGGGTCGTCAACTGTGCTGACCGCCGTTGCAACGTTCGGGTCAAATTCCTTGCCCGCAAGCTCCATGACCTCAACGTTGAGTTTTTTCAGAGCGTCGCTGAACTGATTGAAGATCATTTCAACACCCTGTTTATAAACTGCGTCCTGAGTTTCTGTGCCTAACGCTCTTTCAAAGTTATCAAACACCGGCAGGAAGCCGTTTATCACATTTCCCTTTGCTGTGTCTGTAAGCTCCAGTCTTTCCTTTGCGCTTCTTTTTCTAAAGTTATCATATTCAGCCATAAGTCTGAGATACTTGTCATTTGCTTCGGCAAGCTCTTTTTTCAGCTTTTCTGTTTCGCTCTCCTCCGCCTTTTTCTCTGTATCCTCAGTGGCATTTTCTGCGGTATCCGCCGCTTCTTTCACTTCTTCGCTTTCAGCAGAGGTGTTTTCCTCTTTTTCAAGCTCAGTGTCCTTTTCAGTTTCCTTACTCAATTTACGCCGCCTGCCTTTCTTTTTATTCGTTTTCGTCATCTTCTTTGTTTTGCTCTTGTGGCTTTTCGGATATCATTTCCGATATCTTTCCTGTGAAATACTCGAGATATGGGATAAACTTCGCATAGTCGAGCCTCATAGGACCTATAAGCCCCAGCGCACCTGCTGTTTTGCCGTCCTTTGAGAACGGAGCTGTTATAATAGAGGAGTTGTGGATAACAAACCCGTCACGCTCAGGGGAGAACATAACGTGAAGCCCTGAGAACGTTTCGTCAATAAATCCTTTAAGCTCCTTCTGATTATCGAGAAAGCTTATTATCTCATTCTGGTTGAAGTCCTTGCAGGTGAGAAGATTACTCTGACCTTTGATAGACACGCTGCTCATTTCCTTTGTCATCTTCATGATCTCGGAAACAAGCGGTGAAAGGGTCATCATGTACGTTCCCATTGCTTCTGTGAGCTTTTCAAGATAAGCGTCCGAAAGACTGTCAATAGGCACGCCGTTGAGATTTTCCTTTACGAAGTTATCAAAAAACTCAAGCTGATCCTGACTGAGGTCGAACTCCAATCGGCAAACCTTATTCTTAATAGAGCCGTTGGACGTTATCATCAAAATAACGTACATTCTCTTTCCTGTAGGTATTACCTCTACCTTTGAGATAAGCGAGAACTTTGGCGTTGCGTTTGCGACCACTGCCGCACATTTCGTAAGATCCGCCAATGCCATTGAAGCCTTGTTCACAAGGTCTTCCTCTGTGACATATTCCTGCGGTATCATTGAATCCAGCATCTTCTTTTCATTTGCTGTAAGCTGGTTTTGCTCCATGAGCTGGTCAACATAAAGCCTGTAGCCTTTATATGTTGGTATTCTGCCTGCGGAGGTGTGTGGCTGTTCGAGATAGCCTTGCTTCTCAAGCTCTGCCATTTCATTTCTTATGGTCGCTGAGGACGCTTTGACGTGAGCCATTATCGCCTTTGAGCCTACAGGCTCGCCTGTTACGATATATTCATTGACTACCGCTGAAAGTATTTTCAGCTTGCGGTCGTCCATTTGCTCACCACCCGTTCTTCTTGTTAGCACTTATTGTATTTAAGTGTTAGCACTCTTTCTTCTCGAGTGCTAAGTATAGTTTATACCCTTTTGACGATTTTGTCAAGGGGTTTAAGACTATTTTTCTCACAAATTTCAAAAATATTTGAACTTCTTTTCCGTCATATTGCACAACGCTTTGCTGAAAATGCAAAAAAAGCGGGCAGACCGCAGTGGTCTGTCCGCCCGATGTTGGAAAAAGATCAGATAAAATTATTCTTTTGTATAAGCAGAAAGATCAGGAACAGCAAGCAGGCTGTCGTCTGCTTCGTCCATGGAATCTACAGTGAAATAAACTGCACTTGATTCGTCAGCACCCTCTGGGAGCAGAACTACCTGCTTAAGGTCATATGTAGCGCCGTCAAAGCCGTAAACTATCTGACCCTCACCGCCTGAAACACTGCTGTCGAGGTTATAATACTCGTGAACGACGTTTGTTGTTTCGTCAATATATGCGTGGTCGAAATCGAGGGTCGCACCGAAAAGAATGTCGGCTGACTTCCACTGATTTCCGTCGTTGTCCTCAATGCTGTAGGTAGTCGTGCCTTCTGAAACGTTGTAAAGCTTTCCGTCGCCAGGGCAAACTGTGTATGACTTCATGCCCTGAACTGTGAGTGCCTGATAAGCCTTGCCGTCCTTTATGCAGATAGTATACTTTGTGCCGTTGTTTGACATCTGACCTGTAAGGTTAGCAAGATAGTTGCCCTCATACTTGTCTTTCATCTGCTCGAAAGCTCTGAAATCGCCGTCAACGTCATAATCTGTCGTGCCTGCGTTTGTGGAAGTGCTGTCAGCTGTGCTTTCGTCAGCTGTGCTTTCGTCTTCTGTGCTTTCAGCAGGAGCGGTAGATTCTGCGGCAGCCGTTGTTGTAGTAGTTGTTTCAGCCTTTGAAGAGCTTGCAGTATAGCTCCCAGTGCAGCCTGCCATTGCTGTACACATTGCCAAAGCTGCAATAATAGTTACCATTTTCTTGTTCATAATATTTTGCCTCCGAAAAATGACAAGGATTACTCGGCTGACTCAGCGCCTGACTCAACATCGAGTTCAGCGTCATAAGGGATATCGTCAGTGCTCATATCGAAAGACTGCTCTGTCCAACTGTCAAAATCGTCAGGGAGCTTGACTTCAACGTTTTCAGTTGTGAATGAGTTTACTGTAACAGTAGTCGTTGAGCCGTCAGAGATAGTTTCTATCTTAACAATATCTTTTGTGTCAGCATTGAAGTAATACTTGAATGTTGTTGTGAAAGAATAATCGTCAGAATCGCTTGTGTCGAGAGTTACGCCTGATTCAAGCTCGATATCAGGATCTTCTGTGCTTTCAAAAGTTTCGCAGATAAGACCGTCGTCAGTTGTTTCAGAGCTTATGAACTTGTAGCTGTCGTTAATGCCGTAGCCTATTTCGCTCTTGAAGTCGTCGATAGATTCTTCCATATCAACAGTGTAATACGTTTTTGACTCGCTGTCAAGTGTGTACATAACTCCGTCGATATTATAGATATCCATATCCACGCCCATAAAGTTCATTTTCATGTGCATATTTCCGCCTGCTATCTCAACAACAGCTGATGAATTGTCATATTCGCTTGCCACTGTCATGTCGATAGCAAGGCTCTCGCCCTGTATCTTCTTTGTATACTGCGCTGTGAGAGTATCCTCGAGATTTTTGGCTGTGCCTGCTTCTGAAGCAGTTGACTCGTCAGCGGCTGCGCTTGTTTCTGCCTTTGATGTGCGGTCTGCTTTTGATGAGCTTGAAGAACTGCTGTCAGAACAGCCTGCCATTACTGCGCATGACATTATAAGTGAAACGAGAAGTGCAGTTATTTTTTTCATTATAAATACCTCTTTCTAAAATTTTAATAAATTATTATTGTTATATAACCTATACTCAAAACTATAACATATTTCACAAATAACGTCAATAGATTTTGTGAAATATTTTTCCCTTTTCGTATCGAACTACAAATCAGCAAAGCTAAGAAAGCATGATTTAGGTATTTATAATCAAACATATTTGTGGTATAATGTGAATAGTAAGAATAAAAGGAGCGAATTATGAGATACGATAATATACATAAAGGCAAATTTCTATCAAGACCGAACAGATTTATCGCCAACGTTGAGATAGACGGCAAAGCCGAGGTCTGCCATGTGAAAAATACGGGCAGATGCAAAGAGCTTTTGATTAAGGGGTGTACAGTTTGGCTTGAACATTCAGACAGCGAATCGAGAAAGACCGCTTTTGACCTTGTTGCAGTGGAAAAAGGTGACAGGCTCATAAACATGGACAGCCAAGCCCCGAATAAGGCGATAGGGGAGTGGCTGAGAGAAAAAATGCCTTTTGGCGAGGGCTTCTCGGTCTATCCCGAAAAGAAATACGGCAATTCACGCTTTGATTTTTACTTAGAGTCGCAGGATAGGAAGATCTTCATGGAGGTCAAGGGCTGTACGCTAGAGAAAGACGGCGTTGTGCTTTTCCCTGACGCTCCTACCCTCCGTGGGGTGAAGCATATAGAGGAGCTTTCTCACTGCCTTGATGAGGGGTATGAGTCTTATATAATGATACTCGTTCAGATGAGCGATGTGAAATATTTCACTCCAAATTATGACACTCACCCTGAGTTCGGAGAGGCTTTGGAGAAAGCTTCCCGAAAGGGCGTGAAGATACTATGCTATGACTGCAACGTGACCCATGACTCTATGACAGTGGGCAAGCCTGTTAAGGTGAAGCTGGGCAGGTAATATGACGGCTCGTCCTGCATATACATTATAATACTAAGATGTATATGGGAGTGACAGCATTGGATATAAAGAAAGTCTGCCTGCGTTGTGTTGCAGTTATAATTGTGGCGTTCGTTATGCCCACGGGGATATGGCTTTATGCAAGATCTGCAAGCAGGTTCGGCAGGGTGGCGGCTGTGGCGGCAGGGGTGGCGATGGGAGAATACAAACCTTATTTTTCCGCTGATGATGATAGCAAAGCAACTGTGCAGACCGCATATCCAAGTAAACTTGAAGCGGCGGTGGTATCAAAGCACAGCATATGGGATATGGATATGGCGCCACAGGAGAAGCAAACGCCCTCTGTAAGCGCAGAAGTGCCAAGTCCTTTGCCTGCTCAGGACGTGACGGACAAGATACCATATCCTGCAAGCATGGAGGGGAATGACGGTGTTATAGAAAAATACACCTATGGCAGATATGACGGCGAGCAGTATTTCGACCTTGACGGCGGCGGTCAGGTGAGAAACTGCACTGAGCTTTCAAATGATGAGCTTTATGAGGAAAGCTCAAAGCCGTATGATTTTCAAATAGACGGAAATTCCTCTGAACCGCAGATACTTATTTATCATACCCACGCCACGGAAAGCTTTGAGCCCACAGACAAAGACCACTATGACAGCTCCTTTTCCTGCAAGACCACCGAACCTGAAATGAATATGCTGTCGGTAGGGGACAAGATATGCGAACAGCTTGACAAAGCAGGCGTTGCGTATATCCACGATACACTTGTGCATGATTATCCCAGCTATGACGGCTCTTACGATTCAAGCCGAATGGCGGTAAAGCAGATATTGGAGGAGTACCCCTCTATAAAGGTATGTCTTGACGTTCACCGTGACGGCATAGAGCGTGAGGACGGCACAAGGCTCGCACCTGTGGCGGAGATAGATGGCAGAGAAGCGGCTCAGCTTATGATAATATCAGGGTGTGATGACGGCACTATGGGTATGCCTGACTATATGAAGAATTTTCACTTTGCCTGTGCTTTGCAGTCGGCTTTGGAGAGCGATTGGCAGGGGCTTACACGGCCTGTTCTTTTCGACTATCGCCACTATAATCAGGACTTGACCACCGGCTCGCTTCTTATAGAGGTGGGAAGCCACGGCAATTCTATCACTCAGGCACAGTATACAGGCGAGCTTATAGGAAAGACCTTGGGTAAGATGTTCGGAGGAGAATAGGTGCAATAACGCACAAAATATGTGTGGCGAATTGTCTTAAAATGCCGAAAATACGGCTTTTAGCGGTTGGTTTCTTGACAAGAACGGGGTTTTGCGTTATAATAAAAGGGACTACATAAACGTTACAGCGTGAGAAATATATAATACGCTTATATTTTGGAGAACTGATATTATGAAAAAAATTTACCCCATGAAAAGAATAGCCGCAGGCTGTATGGCTCTGTGCATAGCTTTTGCCGCCTTTGGTTTTTCTGACGGAAGCGTAAGTGATATCGCTTTGGCGGATAACGATACATACAGCAGTCAGCTTGAAGAACTAAAAAAGCAACAGCAGGAGCTTGATAAGCAGATAGCTGACGCTGACAAAAAGCTTGCCGACGAGCAGGACAACCTTGAGGCTATAAAGAAAAAATATAAGTCCATACAGAAAAAGATAGCAAATTCAGAGAAATATTCCTCTGAGCTTGAAGATCAAATGGCAGAGCTTGACGGCAAACAGCTTGACACTCAGCACAGCCTTGACTTGCAGGAAACTGCAATAAACGAGGGCAAGGACGATTTTATGGAGCGTATTCGTGCAATGTATGTTGCAGGAGGAGCAGATTCGTACACGAACGTGCTGATAAATTCATCTGATTTTTATGACATTCTTATGAGGATAGAGCTTGTGACGAGAGTTGCAAAGCACGATAATGACGAGCTTAACGAGCTTTTGGATCAGTATAAAAAGCTTGAAAAGACCAAGGCGGAGCTTGATGAGCAGATAAAACAGCTCAAAGCAAAGGCTGAGGAATATGCCAAGGAGCAGAAAACTTTGGCGGGCGAGCAGGCGGAGCTTCTGAAAATGGAGCAGGAGTCGGGCAAGCTTATCGAGCAGATAAAGAACGATAAGAGCGACCTTGAAAATAAGTCACAGCAGGTGGACAATAAGTATGCGGAGGTGTCCTCAAAGGCGAATACCACCACGACTACGACCACCACCAAGAAAAAGACTACCACCACCAAAAAGAGTGGCAACAGCGGTGAAAAGACCACTACCACGAAGAAGCCGGCTCAGACGGAAAAGCCTGACGAAACTACGGCTCAGACTACCACAACTCCGCAGGAAACAGCTAAGCCAAAGCCTGAAACAAGCAAAAAGACCACTACCACAACAACAGCAGCGCCTGCACCTAAGCCTGATTATTCAAGCAGTTCTAAAATAGACACTGTTGTTTCATATGCCAAAAGCATGGTGGGCGGAGCGTATGTATGGGGCGGTTCACAGTTTGGTGCAACGGATTGTTCGGGTCTTGTGATGCTCTCGTTCGCACAGGTGGGAATAAATCTTCCGCACTATGCGGCTTCGCAGGCTTTATACGGCACTACAGTTTCATATAACAACATGAAGAAGGGCGACGTTATCTTCTTTGGCGGAGCGTCGATCTCGAGCATTTACCACGTTGCTATCTATATCGGCGACGGCAAAATGGTACACGCCCAGAACACTGCCACTGGTATCGTTATTTCAAATGTTGAGTATTTTTCAAGATACAACAACATCACTATAATCAAAAGACTTATATAACGTAAAAACGCAGTCTGCAAAGGCTGCGTTTTTTTATATCTATAATGATTCAACATAAAACGCCACGAAAATTCATATAAAATTACTTAACTGTGAACATTCATTTTCAAACCTATTGACAAAGCTAAGTATTTGTGATATAATTAAATCAAATAAAGATTGTAGGCTTTGATAACAATTGCTGTACAAAACAGCAGTAAGGCAGGGGGAAGAATAATGGATAGTCTGAAAACGTGTTTTTTTGGCGGCTATGATAAGCTTGATACATTAAAATATATCGACACCATAACCAGCGAGATCTATATGCTGGAGTCGGCTATCGAAAAGAAAAAGAACGGTGATAACTTTGTTATCCCCGGAGAAACAGGTCAGCGAAAGCTTAAAGGTTCAGCGCTTGGTGGATTTGCAAAGCCTGATGTGGACAGCTACATCTGTGCGCTTCTTGGAAAGGCGGCTGAGCTTCGTGAAAAGCTTTGCAGCTAACGGCTAATAAAGGCAAAAAATATCCGCAGAGGTCATTTTATATGGCTTCTGCGGTTTTTTTGTCGTATCTAAAAGAGCAATAAAAAAATTAATACCCACTTCCATCGGCTGAAATGAGCATTAATTTTTTATAGAATTATGAAAGGGATTCTTTGGTATTTGGTAAAACCTAAAGACTAGGAAATGTATCAGCGACTTGGGGAATCGCAGAGGGAAAGAAGACAAAAACCTGACTTTAAGTTTTACCAATTACCAAAGCTTTTTTTGTATCTTCTGCTGTGATTATATAATACCAGTTCTGTGTGAACCGAATATGAATTTTCAGGGGATTTCGGAGAGTTTTTTGAAAAAAATAAATGTTAATCACCAGTTCACAATTATAAGCTATAATGTCATTATTGGGGAATTTTTTTACGAGGGAGGATATTTTATGTTTCAGATACTTGTGGTGGAGGACGACGCAAGCCTTAGAAAGCTCATGTCTGCCGCACTTAAACAGCATGGCTATGTGACTTTTCTTGCAAATGACGGTCTGGAGGCTTTGGACGTTCTTGAAAAAACGAATATAGACCTTATAATTTCAGATATAATGATGCCGAATATGGACGGCTATGAGCTTACAAGACAGCTCAGAAAGGCTGATTTCAACTTGCCTATACTTATGGTCACCGCAAAGGAGACCTTCGAGGACAAGCAGGAGGGCTTTTCTGCCGGCACAGACGATTATATGGTAAAGCCTATTGATATAAATGAGATGATACTTCGTGTGGGTGCGCTTTTAAGGCGTTCAAAAATGGCGTCGGAACATTCTCTTACTGTGGGAAACTGCGTGCTTGATTATGACGCTATGAGCGTGGCGGTTGACGGCGGTGCGGCGGAAACTATACCGCAAATGGAGTTCAAGCTGCTATTTAAACTGCTCAGCTACCCTGACAAGATATTCACACGCCGCCAGCTCCTTGACGAGCTGTGGGGAATGGATAAGGACGTTGACGAGCGTACTGTTGACGTTCACGTTAAAAGGCTGAGAGAGCGTTACGGAAGCTGTGAGTCATTCGATATTGTCACGGTTCGTGGACTTGGCTATAAGGCTGTGAAAAAGCAGTGAGGGATAAGCTTGAGGGGTGAGGGGTTTGGATAAGAAAAAGGCCAAAAATAAAACAAGTTTGCAGTTCAAGCTGACTCTTATGTTTTTCTTTGTGATGCTGGTGTCGGCTTCTATATCGGTGTCAGTGCTTGTAATGGTGTGCAGTCCTGTAATGAAAAGCAATGCCGAACAGCAGTTGGTGGAGCTTTCCATGGCAATGGATCAGCTTGAAGAAAAGGGCGGTTTCACTGTGGACGAGATAGTTTCCATTGTGAACAATTCAGCCTATAGTCTGTCAGTGGTGGATAAAAACGATTCAAGAGTACACGACCATTTTGCAGATATCGTGCATAAGGGATATTATGTGTCCTCAGAGGGCGTTGTGCCTAACGCAACTATAATCTCCCAGGTCTATGATAAGTTCGTTATCATAGACAGCTTTTCAAGCGACAGCGTTTACTGGGTAGTAAACCTTGTTGTCATCATAGCTTTTATGGTCTGTATCGTTATCGGTACTATTATAACAGCGTTCATGAGCCGAAGCATTATACAGCCTATACGGGATCTTAGTGCGGCGGCGGCTGAGATAGCAAAGGGCAATTTTAAGGTAAGAGTAAGAGAGCCGTCTGATCCTGAATACAGCATACTTGCGCAGAACTTTAACAAAATGGCTGAGGAGCTTGCAGGTACGGAAACGCTGAGAGGTGACTTTATCTCAAACGTTTCCCACGAGTTCAAAACGCCTCTGGCTTCCATACAGGGCTTTGCAAAGCTTCTGCAATCTGACGATATAACCGAGCAGGAGCGTGAGGAATACACGCAGATAATAATCGACGAAACATCACGGCTTTCAAAGCTTTCGTCAAATATTTTGAGGCTCACAAAGCTTGAAAATCAGAAAACAGTGGGCAAAAAGACAAGATTTTCTCTTGACGAGCAGATAAGAAAAATACTTCTTGTGCTTGAACCTGAGTGGTCGAAGAAAAAAATCGACCTTGATATCGACCTTGAGGATATCATGTATGTGGGCAGTGAGGAGCTTATGGCGCAGATATGGCAGAATATCATCAACAACGCTATCAAGTTCACCCCGGAGGGCGGAAAGATAAGCGTGAAGCTTTTCCGCAACGAGAAGAATATTTCGGCGGAGATATGGGACAACGGTCCGTCTATAGCCCCTGACGTAAAGGCGAAGATATTTGATAAGTTCTATCAGGGCGACCGCTCCCGTGCAACAGAGGGCAACGGTCTTGGACTGGCACTTGTAAAAAGGATAATCGAGCTTTCCGAGGGAAGCATAGAGGTAGAAAACGATATGAAAAAAGGCGGCGTTTGCTTCCGCATAAGCCTGCCTTATCTTATTGAGGATATGATGTAGTGTAGGGGCAACCTTGGGTCGCCCGCCTATCACAGCCCATTATACATACGAAGAATTTTTGCAAACAAAAAGGAGCAGTTCATTGCGAATTGCTCCTTTTATCTGTCTATCATATTTTAGAACAGACTTGCCACAAAGCCTGCTGCCACACCGAAAACATAAAGTATTCCCATTATGGCGAAATTCTCTTTCATGTTGTGCTTGTTGGTCTTGAAAAGCACCAGAAGTCCCACTCCTGCTCCTGTGCAAAGTCCTGCGATAAGCGAGCCGAAGCTCACAACGCCCTCGATATAAAGCTGAGTGAGAACAACAGAAGCCGCACAGTTCGGGATAAAGCCTATTATGCCTGCAATGAACGGCTGAACTATGCTGTCAGACATAAGCAGGGTCTTTACTGTGTCCTCTCCTGCAAACTCCATTACCGCACCGAGAATAAGGTTTACCGCAAATATAAAAAGTATTATGCTTACAGTGTGGTGAAGTGCCGAGTGCAAAATACTGTGGTGTTCGCAGTCGCAGTCCTCGCATATCTCTTTGAAAGGCTCTTCGTCCTGCTTTTTGCCCATAAGCTTTAAGATAAGGTCAACAAGCACACCTGCTATTATAGCCACAGCTACCTTTATAAGAATAAGCTGCCAAAGCTTGCCGGCAAATGCAGGGTTTGCTATCATCATTGGTATTGCCTCGTCGCTTGTGGCAAGGTATACCGAAATGAGAGTTCCCATTGTGATCAGCCTGCCTGAGTAAAGATTGGAAGCCACAACGGAAAATCCGCACTGCGGCACTGCTCCAAGTATGCTTCCTCCTATCGCACCAAAAGGTCCCATTTTTCTAAGAGCCTTTCCAAGCTTGTCGGCAGAACGATGCTCTATATACTCTATAAGCAGATAAACACCGAACAGAAAAGGCAGGATCTTAAGGCTGTCTATTAATGCGTCAAGAAAAACGTCAACTAAAGTTTCAAACATATATCTATCTCCTGTAAAATATCCATTAAAACGATCTCTGTATCAACTCGACTATTATACAATATTTATTCACCCTTGTCAATCTTATGTTTATATGATAATCTGTTCATTTGTTTACCCTTTTCAGCAACAAAAAACGAGCGAAATTTCTCCGCCCGTTTGATGTTTTTATTCTGTTTTATACAGAACGCTTTGTAAAGCCGTCCCATGCGGTGAGCAGGAACACCACCATGTGTGCTATAAGAACGCCTACGGCAAAGGTCACGCTGTGCTGAGCAAATATTGAGTAGCCCTTTGAGATAGAAGCAAGGTCTGTGTTTGCGAACACAAGGAATCTTGCCCAATCCTGTCCAAGCTGACCCAAAAGCTGTGTGACAGTTGAGCCTATGCACATTGTGAATACGCTGACGCCGATAGCAAGGGCTGTGCTTCTTACGAGTGACGAGATAGCAAACGCCAGTGTTGACATTACCACCATTTCAACGCTTTTCATCAGATATTGCTCTGCCGCATAAAGCAGTGTAGGCATTTCCTTTACCTCGCCGCCGCTTACATAGATATAAGGCGTTGAGAAGCCGTCAAAGCCGAGCATAAGCCCTGTAATAGGTATCATTACCACAAAAAGTATGCAAAGCATTATGTAACCCACTGTGATGACAGTGAAGTATTTTGACATCAGTATCTTCCAGCGTTTAACAGGGTTTATAAGCAGGAACTTGACAGTTCCCTGTGAAAATTCAGAGGACACAATGCCGCCTGCGATAACGATAGCAAGCAGTGCGACTACTGTTACAAGGGAAGTGCTTGTGAGGAACACTGTCCAGAATGTTATCTGCTCAGGCTCGTTTGTTTCAAACAGCGTCATTTGGTTTGCTGTGTTGTCGAGCTTATCATTGTCAAGCTGATAGAGTGCAAGTTTTATATTATCCTCCAGCTTTGCTCTGCTGTTCTGTCCGTCAGACTTTGCGTCGCCCATGGTCGCAATGGTGTTTTTTGCATTTGCAACTGTCATGATAAGATCGTTTTTCTTCTCGTTTGACTTGTCAAAGGAAATATCCTTGTCCAACCTGTATTGATATTCCCACTTTTCACCCTCTGTGAGTATGTCATTATCCAGCCTGTATTGACAGAAGCCACGCCAATCGTTGTCGTCAAGATACTTCTTTATCCCTGACATATCACCAGTGCCGTTTGCGAACACGGCTGACAGTACATCATATCTCCAATCATCGCTGTCGATATCGTTGTCTATAAGATACTGCCACATTGCGATCTCGTTAGGGTCGCCGTTTGTGTTTTTGAGCCAGTCTATGGTTTGCTGATAATCACCAGTTGCGTCATAGCTTGAATAGTTATTGCTCTCCATATTGTGCTTTGCAAAAAGTGCAATGCCTGAAAGTCCAAGCGCACATATTATTATAAGCACGATCATTATTTTTGTTGATAGCTTTTTGAAAACCTTTATGTACTCGTTTTTCACAAGTCTGAAAAATCTAGCCAATCTGTACGCCCCCTTCCTTTCCACCTGTAAGCTCGATGAATACGTCCTCAAGCTTCTTGTTCTCTCTGCGGTGAACAGTGTAAAGTGAAACTCCGCCCTCGATAAGCGTCTTGTTTACCGACGCTATCTTTTTCTTCTCTATCTCCACAGGGATAGAAAGGACAACTGCACCTGTTTCCTTGTCGATACGCTTGCCCTCGTCTGCGAGCTTTATAAGACCCATAGCCTTTTGCGGGTCGTCAACTTCAAGTACATATTCAGCAATTGAGCTGTCAGACTGTGAGATAAGCTCCGCCATTGTGTATGAGCCTATCATTTTTCCGTTTGCGATAATGCCAACTCTGTCGCACATCATTTCCATTTCGCTCATGAGATGTGACGATACCACAACGCAAGTACCTTCCTTGTGAGCAAGCTCTTTGAGTATGTCACGAAGCTCCTTTATGCCCTGCGGGTCAAGACCGTTTGTAGGCTCGTCAAGGATAAGAAGCTTTGGTCTGTGGAGTATAGCCTGCGCAACGCCAAGACGCTGACGCATACCCAGAGAGTATTTCGACACCTTGTCATTAATGCGGTTTGAAAGCCTTACAAGCTCCACCACCTCTTTGATACGCTTCTCAGTTACTCCCTCTCTCATTCTTGCATACTGACGTAGGTTTTCAAGTCCCGAGAGATATTTATACATCTCAGGGTTTTCAACAATGCCTCCAACGTTCGCCATTGCGCCCTCAAAGTCTTTTTTGATATCCTTTCCGTTAATGGATATCTCCCCCTCGTCAAGCTGTAAAAGTCCCACTGCTATCTTTATAGTTGTGGTCTTTCCTGCGCCGTTAGGACCGAGAAAGCCGTAGACCTCGCCACTGTAACACTCCATATCTATGCTGTGAAGTATCTGCTTTTTGCCAAGGGTCTTGTTAAGCCCCTTTATCTTTAGAATAGTATCACTCAACGCTGTCTGCCCCCTCGCTGTCGGTATTTTCTGCACTGTCTGAGCTTTCTGCCAAACTGCTGTCCGGAACTATCTCAGACTCAGCCTTGCTTTCATCAGCCACGCTGTCACTGTTGTTATCATCAAAGCTGTAATCCTCGCCATATCCGTAGTCGCTGGACGTTGCTATCTTCCAGCCGTCAGAGGTACGCAAAAGATAAAATTCAGCATTTTCATAACTGAAAATCGCCTTGTATGAAGATGTGCTAGGCTCATAGTTGTCGGAATTTGTGTAGTTACCGCTTGTCATGGTGCTTATGCCGTTGGTCGTTAGAAAAGTTGGGTCGCCCTTTGATACGTCATAGCACACATTGTATATCATAGTGACCTTTGCTCCGTCGGCTCCACTCTTGTTTATTGACATCTCTTTTATGTCATACTCAGCCGAGGTGATATCTCCCCCCTGCGTTGCAACTTCAGCCTGGTTTATTTCGTCCAGAAGTCCTGACTTTGACGAAGCGTACTCATTGTCGGAAGTGGTGTAGTCAGTATAATGCTTATCCACAAAATCTGTAAGTTGACTTTTTAACTTATCACTGCTTCCAACGTTTGCACTTGTCAAGTCTGCGATATAATCCCTCATGGTCTGTTCTATCTCAGGCTTGGAAGTCTTGAACTGGTTGTTATCATACGCTGTGTAGCATACAACGCCCAGCGCAAGCACACCGCCAAGAACCAGACCTCTGTTTATGTTTCTTAGTTTCAAAGTTTCTCCTCCTTGTGTTTTATCTTTTCAGACGTATTTTTTAGTGGCGTATATAAGTTTATCATAGCCCGTTCCAACTGTCAACCGCTTTAAGAAACGCTTAAGATTTTCATAAGACAACCATACAGACCATAAGATAAAATACGTTCTTTGTTTAAAAATCTGTAGTGGCGAACAGTTCGCTCTCCTTATTAGCGTATTTGCAAGCAAAGCAAAAAGGCGGTGGAACACGCACGATAACGTATCCCACCGCCTATATGGAATGAGGAAAATCATCCTTTTTATAAAAACAGCTTCAGGTCATTCTCTGCCTTTTTCGGGTCTTTAAGACTTATGCTCCTTACCGCCTTTCTTAGTGGCAGTACCCTTGACGGAACTACCGACAGCATATCCACATCAAGCTCCAGAAATATCTCTGTGAGTGTTGGGTCGCCTGCTATCTCACCGCAAATGCCTGCTTTTATGCCGTTTGCATGGGCATTGTCGCAAACCATTTTTATCATTCTAAGCAGTGCCCTGTGATTTTTCGGGGACACCCTGTCATAACATGGGTTCTGCCTGTCAAGTGCAAAGGTGAACTGTTCAAGGTCGTTAGTGCCAATGTTGAAAAAGTCCACCTCTTTGGCAATGATATCGCTTGTCATCACCGCCGCAGGGGTCTCTATCATTGCCCCGAGCTTAACATTGTCGGCAAATTTTCTGCCCTCTTTTATAAGCTCTGCCTTGACCTGCACGATAAGCTCTTTCACCCTCAGTATCTCGCTCACATCTATGACCATAGGCAGAAGTATTGAAAGCTGTCCGTAAACAGACGCTCTGTATAACGCCCTTAGCTGTGTTTTGAATATGCTTTCTCTTTCAAGACAAAATCGTATGCCTCTACAGCCCATAGAGGGATTTCTCTCAGCACTCATGTCTGCACAATCAGGTATCTTGTCTGCACCTATATCATAAGTGCCTATTATGACCTCTTTACCCTCCATTGCCTCCAATGCCTTGCGGTAGGTGTAAAACTGAAAATCCTCGTCAGGAAAAGCAGGTCTGTCAAAGCACATAAACTCCGTTCTGAAAAGACCTATCCCACCTGCGTCGTTTTTTACCGCCGATTCAAGTTCCTCATAGTTGAGTATATTCGCATATATCTTTATCTCATGTCCGTCACGAGTGATGTTTTTTCTGCCTTTGAGCCTTGTGAGAAGTTCCTTTTTCCTGCCCTCAACGGCTTCCTTGTATTCAAGCTGTCTGAGAGTATGCTCATCAGGCTCTATGTAAAGCGTTCCGCTGTAGCCGTCAAGGACGGCTTCCTTGCCTTCGTATTCGTCAGAAAGCTCCGCTCCAACGTTCACAATGGCAGGTATGCCAAGATTTTTCGCAAGTATCGCAGTATGAGAGTTCACAGAACCGGACCTTGTGCAGAAGCCCTTTATCTTCGTCTTGTCCATGAGCAGGGTTTCTGAGGGCATAAGGTCACCGGTGCAGATAATGGCATTCTCTTTAAGTATGGGAAGCTTGTCGGCACAGTTTAAAATGTGTCTTAAAAGTCTGTTTGAAACGTCCTTGACGTCAGCCGCTCTGCTTTGCATATATTCGCTGTCCATTTGTGCAAGCATCTCCGCAAAGCTTCTTGAAGTGCTTGCGACCGCATAATCGGCATTGAAATGCTCGTCAAGTATCTTTGTGCGAATACTGCTGTCGTATTGCTCGTCGGTGATAAGCATTTGGTGTATCACAAATATTTGAGCGTCGCCTTCTCCAACGCTTAACCTTGCACGGTCATAAAGCTCCCCAAGTTCCACAAGAGCAGCGTTTTTAGCCTTGACATATTTTTTGTATTCAAGTTCAGGGTCGGACACTTTTATCTTGTTGATGATAAATTCGTCACGATGATAAAAGGTCAGCTTTCCTCTTGCAATGCTTCCGAATACCGATCGTCCTTTTATGCTTATCATGAGCGCTCACCCCCAAAAACATACCTATCTAATATAATTATATCACCCTTTGTTTAACGATAAAAGTAAAATGCCGTCTGTTTACAAAACGTTAACAATATTCGTGATTTTAGCAAACAAGACAATCAATATTTCAGCAAATTTAACAAATCAGAAACATTTTGCGACCTTATGTCAAAATCAGAATAGTACAATCCCTAAAAATCATATGATTAAAAAGCGTATGAGCGATACTTTAAATAAGGAGGGACAAATATGTTTTCAGCACTGTTTGAACTGCTTACGGGGAATTTTCTATTTTTCGCACTGCATTTTGACAGCCGCAGCGTGTTTCCAAAACCGCTTTCAGCGAAGGAGGAGCGTGAGTGTTTTGAGAGAATGGCGCAGGGTGACAAGGCGGCAAAGGATAAGCTTATCGAACACAATCTTCGTCTTGTGGCACACATTATAAAAAAGTATTATTCAAATTCCACAGATCAGGAGGATCTTATATCTATCGGCACTATCGGTCTAATAAAAGCTGTGTCAACATTTGACCACAAGAAAGGCTGTCGCTTCGCCACCTATGGGAGCAGGTGCGTGGAGAACGAGATACTAACATAAAGTCGTATTTTTATCACTATGTTGCAAAGGACAGTCCATCTGGGCGACATTGGCGAATTTATAAGGCATTTAGCAACAACTTCTTCGTCTTTTATTCAAATGACAAAATACCCCTGTTCACTCCTGTATACATTCACACCATCTCTATTCATAACCCTTTTCCTAAGCACAAGAATGTTGACTATGTGCATAAGATGCAGAGTTCTGAAAGTCCAGAAACGGTTTCGGACAAGCTTAAATTTTACCGCTGCAAAAACGGCTATCTTCAAAGCGAAATTGCCGATTACATTAATGTTGACAGAACAACCTATATAAGATATGAAGAGAACGTATTAAGTGTATATCCTATCGATAAGATCACCTTACTGGCAAAATTATATAAGGTGGAAGTTTGCGACTTGCTGGACGATTATAACAAATTCTTATATAACGATCAAGGCAAGCAAATAAAAAAGCTGCGTAAACGATTATCGCTTACGCAGCTCAAAATGGCTGAATTATTGAACGTGGGTCACTCGACCCTTAAACAATGGGAGTACAATAAAGCCAATATGACCCAAGAAAACTACCTCAAAATAAAAAGCTATTTAGACTGAGGTGACATTGGTCTGTAATGCTGAAATTACTGCCTGCAAAACATCTTCACGTTTCTTTGCTTCGGGAACATTTCTCGTTATGTAATTCTTGATGATGTGTCCGTGTAGGTCTGTGACACGCTTTTGCAGCTCAAGAACTCCCGACTCAGTTTCTGGTTCGTGTACAACAATTCTCATTTAGATTACCTCTCCTATAAACATATTTATACGAAAAGCTCGTCCGATATGCATACTTCTGCCGATTTCGTACACCAGAAATATTTCATCTCAGGTTTCATCTCGTTGTACACTTTTCATCTCGATTTATTATTTCATCTCAGCGTTTTTATCGGCGTTCTTAAGCTTATAGAACGATGTCTTCTTTAATCTCAGCTTTTTCATCGCCTCAACAGCTGTTATCTCACCCCGATCAAGAGCAATTATCACACTATTCCAGTTGGAAGGTTTGTTTACCTTAGGTCTGCCAAATTTTTTGCCTTGCTTTTTGGCAATGGCGATACCCTCTGCTTGCCGCTTTCTGATCTTTAGCCGCTCCTGCTCTGCCATACTGGAAAGCACCTCGATCAGCACGGCGGTTATCATATCGCCTACCCATTTATTTTCATTTTCGTATGTTATTTTAGTGGTGGGAATATCAAGTATTACTACCTTAATTTTCATTTGCTGATAGTATTCAAGCTCGGCTTTTATGTCAGATTTATTTCTCGACAGGCGATCCAGTTCTTTGATTACCAGCGTATCGCCCTCACGGAGAATAGCATTCCTCAAAATCTGATACTGTTCACGCTGTAGATTTTTCCCCGACTCCTTATCAATGTAAATGCAGTTATCGGCAACGCCGTACTCTTTCAAGGCGGCAAGCTGCCTGTCTTCGTTCTGCTGCTTAGTTGATACCCTCGCATACCCAAACACCATAAAAATTGTCCTCCTGTTCGTAAAAGTTCACTTTATATACGAACGTCCGCAAAGTCAAAAACACAGACTTTGCGGACGTTTTCTTTGTGGTTCGTAAATGTATAGAATTACGAACTGCTAACTCAAAGCAACTTGCACTTTTCTTTGATTTTATCTTCGCCCATAAGAATTAGCTTTATTAATCTCTCTTTCTGGAGCTCATTTGTATGAGCATTGGCATCCATTAGAACTTCAAAAATAAATGCCAGTTTATCCTCGTCCAGATTATCTATTGATCTAGCCATATCAATAAGGCTAAATCTTGCCAAAAACTTTATCTCCTTTATGCAGTCTTTAAAATCATACACTTGATCACCCTCTCTTGGTGCAAGCATAATACTGTCAACAACAGATGATGGTACAAACGAGGATATATCGCTGTAACCATCAATTAAATAACGCAGCTTATAGATAAGATTTCGCTTTGCTTGTTCATCACTTGAACACACGATCGTAAAACAATCATCTCCCAATTTTTCGTATAACTTAGCGGAATAATTGCTTTTGTGACAACGCACAGTATTGTTCTCAATATTAAGCCTCTCTGCAATTTCGGAATCTTTAAGAGTGATAAAAGTCATTAGCCTCTTTGTTCGCTCTGTATTGTGCCATTTACAGCTCATCATATAAGTCCGTATCAGTTTCATACACAAAACTGAATTTTGAGAGTATCTGCGTTCAGAGACTCCGTTCTGACTGTTTTTAATATCATTGGCAATATCCTTACTAACGGCAAAGAACCTACTAAAAAACGACATATTTTAATCAATCCTCCAATCATTATAAATTATTTTTTGACTCACAAAAGCCGCATTAAATGCCGCTCTCAAAAGAAAAAATGTGTGAAAAGCAAAAAGTGTTTACTTTTCACACATATATATAATCGCAAATCATAATCATTCGCTGCTATCTCAAAAACTTTTAGTAATCAATATAATAATCACAGCACAGACCATTGGAGAAAGTTTGTACGTTATAAGCTGATAATGCGTTTAAGAACAACTGAAAACAGATCAAGTTGGGCTTGTTTCATCTATCAGTCTATATTTCAGTTCGACTAAATCAACAAACCTCTCAGCCTCAGAGTTTTTATAAACGCAGAACACACACTTCTTGAATGCTCTCTTCAACTCATCATGAGTCAAATTATTACAGCTTATTCTAGTAATACTTCTGGGTAGATAGAACTCTCGCAAACCTTTACATCTCCAAAACTTTCCTAAGTTTACTTCCTTGATACCCTCTGATAAAACGATCACGGAAAGCTCCTCACATTGATGAAATGCAAAATAATCAATAGTCAGCAATGATGATGGCAGCTGAAGTGTCTTCAATTCTTTTGCAGCCGCACCAAAAGGATTGCTGCCTATGTGAGTAATTGGTTTTGGTATTACCGCCTTATCATTATTGATAAAACAAGTGCCGTCTACAAGCTCAATACCGTTATTACCGAATTTGTATACTGTAACGCCTGCAAATACGGCTCTTAGGATCATCTTATCAAGTTTTTTCAAATCCTCAGCATCTATCTTATAAACCACTTTTCCTTTGCAATTACTCGTTGGCATACACGAGCGAACACTATCGCCTGTAGGTTCTGGAATGTGACAGCTGCCATTCACATAGCAAACGAACATTTCATCAGTTTCTTTATTTTTGCAAACATAGTATTTTGGTAAATTGATTATATCTACAAGTGCCATTTTAACCACCTCATAAGTTTATTTTTGATTATAGTCTATCTGAAAATAATCGTAAGTCTATATTGTTTCAAACAAAGTTTGACTTAAAAGAGTTTCAGTTCATCTCATTTTGAAAAAATAGTTCCTTGCTGCAATGTCAATTACAGCAAGGAACGCTTTTTGCCCATTAAGGCAATTTAACTATTTTATTAAAAAGTATCTCAAAATTTGGGTTAATCTGACTTACATAGTTTCTGTGATAGTGACCACAAAACCAACGCTTGTACTGGAGCTTGGGTTCTATATCGCTGAAGAACTTAGTAAGCCGATTATCAGTATATGTGAAATTTTGCTTGACCTCAGCTATTTCATTCTGAATATCAGTAGGAGCACAATGTGTGATAACATAGTCAACATTGTAATTGCATTTTTCCAACGTAGTCAAAGCGTTAGCGTACTCCTCATCGCTTGGCAGCTCTTGAAGCCATATGCTGCGATCTAACGTGCGATGAGCCTTGTCGTGGCTTTCGGCACCTCCCATTGTGAAAAAGCTTTTGCCTTGAAGATCGAACAGCTGACCTCGCATAAGGTGGAGTATGCTGTCTGAGATTTTGTGAACTCTTCCGCCGTGCCATTCTTCCTCTGGAAACTCATAAAGCAGATCAAAGTTTTCGTGGTTTCCATCAACGAAAAGAGTAGTAAAGGGTTTCTCATCAAGCCACGTTCTCCACAACGTATCTGCCATATCATTATACCACACCAATCCGAAGTCTCCACAGATTATGAGATAATCCTCTTTAGTCAGTTTCTTAAAAATCGGATTTTTGGTATTATCAAGCTTTGAAATATCGTGACTGCCGTGTATATCGCCTGTTATCAAAATCATTTTATGTTTCTCCTTATATCCTCCAGCGTTCTAGGGGAATACCCCATATATGGCAGCATACAGCCGACATTATAGCTTTCAAAAGGAATACCCATTTTACTGCATATATCTGAATACTGCAAATACGCTTTATAGTCCTTCGAATTATGGACGTGACCGTACAAATGCACAGCTCCACGATACTGATTGTACCAATGAGCAATAGGGTAATGTGAAAGTACCAACTCGGTTTCACCGTCAGTTATTACCGAATAATTCTTTATCCACACAAAACAAGCTCTAATATCATCATTTATTTTGTCGTGATTGCCTCGAACAAGGAACTTATGTCCTTTAAGCTGTGGAAGTATCTTATTAGCGACTGATTTTTTCCACGCAAAGTCACCAAGTATGTATACTTCGTCCTCTTCCTTGACAACATTATTCCAGTTTGCGATAATTGAGGAGTGCATTTCGTCAAGATCGGCAAACGGTCTGTTATCGTGCACTATAGCATTCTTATGACCTAAATGCAAATCTGAGATGTATAATTTCGACATAACGAATACCTCCTTGTATTTAGACGAAAGCCTTAAACAAAGGTTTTTCAATCTCTATGCTGCCATCTTTCTTGTTCTTTGCACGATACAACTGACACAGCATACCATACGGATATTTATGGATTGCTTCTGCCACCAAAAGAGTTTCGTTATCGATCCATTTATATATAAACTTACTACCGACTTTAAGTTTTTGCGATGGCATTTTTTCCGACAATCTCAAGTATAATCACCCCCGATCCATTAATAATTCCGTACCCCGCCCAGAATTGATACCCGTGTTAGCAGTGAACGAAGCCATTCGCCACAGAACACACCGTACGCCGCTGTAACGCCCCATCACCAAGCGGGTAGAGTAGTTTGACGACGAAGCAGCCGCAGTCCCACACACGGCGTTTGTGAAGGCGTGTGCGACAACGCTATCCACAGGACTAATCATCCATAAATTGGGTAAAGCCGCTGCATTTACCGTTGGTGTAGTATAGCATTATTCTTATAAAAATTCAATATGATCTGAAATATATGACTCTCTTAAATTGTCAATATGTTAATCTATCAAAACGAATAATCATTTCTTTAGCAAAATAAAAAACAGCTGATGTTATATTACATACACATCAGCTGTTTTTATATATTTACAATTAAGTTGCCGATTTAATAATTATAGCCTCTGAAATATACCTCATTAACGGAATCTCTTTTGACAACTCTTTGTTATTTTTAAATGGCTTATATATTCCTCGCTCTTTAGCAATATAATCATTAGATTTGCTATGTACTAAAGCATTACGTGTTTTATAAATTCGATTCGCTATTTTTTTACATAGTTTTTGATTAGTTTTATCTTTCAAATCGACAGCATCTCCATTTGAAAAACTTACCTCTGTTGTTTTGTAATAATCTACAATCGACGGATCAAAATCTGTTAAATTAGCTATTAATTCTGAAATATCAACAAATTTGTTTATTGTTAACGCCAATGCTTCTATTTCTGAGCCTTGGAAATTTTCATTGCTTTGTTTTGTCATACGCTTAATCATATCTACAACTTTAACAATATCTTTATCTCGTTTTACAGAAAAACCAGGATGCTGGATCTGTTGCTTAACTTTTGTACAAATATCTTCATTATAAACTCGTTCGAAAAAATATTCCATTATGTGATAATAAGCTATAAATTCAACAAAAGGATCATCTGAGGTCAATGCCATATAATATTGTTCAAGTAATTCCTCATTGTATAATAGTTGCGGAGCAACGAGTTCTTCAGGATCTTTAGCTCTATTTTGAGTCTTATGTATCCGTTTAGGAAATATATCTTCGATTTCTGTTACAGGTTTTAAAACATAGTCAAAATTGTACGCAATATTGAAAAGAAATGATTCCATGCTTTTTTTCAATTCTTCTTTTAGCATTACTGAATCTGATTTAACAAAAACGACAAAGGGTAACCTTATAAGTAATCTAATAATACTAATTATATCTTTTTGTTCTTGCGTTGCTAGCCTTTTTTCAAAAAACATAGGCGAAATTCTTATACTTCTATTGTATACATCATGATGCTTGATAGTATGCCATATCAACTCATTTGAAATCTCCCCAAATGAATAATCAATATGAGAGGTTTCATCTCTTATTGAAAGATTTAACAACCTGTCTTCAAAAAGGGCTGAGAATGCCCTTCGTGAATAAGAATCAACAACGTTAACCATAGTTTCATACTCATGTCCGTTATAAATTGCATAATTATCAAATTCATATTGTTCTGCAAACTTTTTCAGTCCCTCAAACTCATCAATTGTATATGTATATTTTACATTTTCAATAATGTATGTTATTTTGTCCGCCTCACAATTTAATTGAATTTTATTTTCACAATGTCTAAGCATGTTAGAAATCTTAAAGCAGAACTCTTCCCATTCCATATTTATTATCCTTTCTAAACACTAATATTTATAATCATAGCACATTTTCCCTAAAAAGTCAAGTAAAGGTTATAAATGCCATGAAAATTACTATTTCACCTTCTGTAAAAAAACGAAAACGCAGCTAAGCGGAAATTTACCGCTCAACTGCGTTCTCTGTTTCACGATGATGTATAGGAGAAATCTAACTTAAGTGTTAGTTCTTCATCGAATTAGTTGTCTCGTCACCGAGTATGAAAGATGCACCCTTAAGGCGTACCCCATCAAGTATTATCGGAGTATTTGCCTTATCCGCTGCTCTCTCCAAGGTCTTAACATCCTTACCATCAAAGGATACGGAATCAAGACCGTCTACCTTACCGCTTTCGATACCCAACATATAGTACCAGTCGCCACGATAACCAGCATCAATTATGCCAGAGTCTTTACCGCTAGGGCTTGCATCATATGCGAGCTTTGAACCTACGGAGATATCGTTAAGCTCATAAGTGTCTGTTGTATACTGACGAATTACAAAATAATTGACTTCCTCGTCATACCACTTTGTGCCCTTCTTATAGATATTGTACTTGTTGCTAGTAGTTGCATTTACGTCTGCATCCATAACAGCTGAGCCATTATCCTTATTGTATCTGGTCTCGACTGCCTTTACCAAGCTCTGAACCATACCCGAATTGTTGAACAATCTCTCAGCATCCTCAGTTCCTACGCCATAGGCTGTTGCGATTGCCTTTATCAACTCTGTATAAGTTGTATCCTTCACGATATCGCCGTCTTTAACCTTAATATTGTATGATACAATCTTTGTAGAGCCACTGTTTTTCTTAACGATACTCTTCTTCTGTGTACCGAAACAATATGTTCCGTTTACTCTTTTACCTGTCTTAGTGTCAGATGTTTTCAGATAGATACCCGCATATAGATTGTCTTTTATGCTTGATACGAAATCATCGAAGCCCTTAGTAACAGTAGCAGATGTATTACCCCATTCTGTCTTGAGGTCTACATCGCCAAGAACATCGGCTGCACTTGTCATTTTAGAGCCTGACCACATTTCTTTATCAACATCCTTATCCATCAGGTCTAATACAAACCCATTGAATACTAAGCCAGTCTTATCGAGATTAGTTGCAACATTTACCTCAGTACCGCTGTATGTGACAGGCAGATATGAACCGTCAACCTTAATCTTATCTAAGCCGTTCTTTATAGAACCAGTAGCAAATGTGCCTGCGAAAGTACCCTTGTAATTGTCCTCGCTATCACCATTTACCAAGGTCATAGTATACATTGCTGAAGTCTTGACCTGTCTAACCTTATCTCCCATAACGTAAAGAGGTAGAACATACATTGCTTTCTGCTTACCGTTAGAAACATCAGAAACACTACCCGTCATAGGAACATGAGCTACCATAGTAACTTCTGGATAGAACTTAGTTGCTGTATCAAAGCCCTTTATGGTTGAAATACCATAAGTCTTATCTCCCTTAGATACGGAAGTAGTACCCTTTTTATCGTTCTCAGAAATACCTCTATCGTTTGGCGTGTAAGACTTAGCCTTTTCAGTTACGGTATATCCTGCTTTATTCGCTCTTTCACCAGTTGTCCAAGGTGACAAGAAAGCATTATCCCCAGTTGTGATGCTTGTCTTAGCTGCCCAGAAGAATGAGTCATTACCTGTTTTCGGTAAGTAAATGCTCTTTCCACTAGTACCCTGAGTTGAAGCCGTTGGTTTAACTCCTGTACCCGACTTGAGTATGTTCTTTACATATGCGTTTGAGATGCTGTTATCTGCATAGCCTCCGAGCAGACCCTTATTTCTTGTGCTCAACTTAGATATGGTCTTTGTCTCGCCAAAGAACTCTCTCGTAAGGTTCATACTGTGGGTTGCACCTACATTTTTAGCTGTTGCAAACTGCTTTGGATTTGTCTGCTCCAAATCAAACAATGCACCAGCGACATATGAACCTCCACTGGTCTTAATAGGATTGAACAGCAGATAATTCTGTGATTTGTTCTTAGAAATCAAATCACCACTATAAGACTTGTTGTCAGCATAGCTAATAGAAGCGGCACTGTTACTCAAAGCAGATGAGAGCTTAGCAACAACACCATTCTGAGTACCGAACAGAGTTGGATAGTTGTAATTGAGATAATACTCAGGAAGTTCAACATCGAAATGCTGAGGTTTTCCAACACGCTCATCTCTGTATATCAAGATGTCATATCCTTCAATTTTGCCTTCACCGCTATTAGAACCGCCAATAGAACCTACAGTGAAACTGAATTTATCCTTACTGGAGTCCAGCATATCAAAGACAGCTCCGTTTGAGCTACCTGTCTGATACCCGTATCCTGCTCCTGAAATATTCATGAACAAGTTATGGAGCTGATTGTAAGCATTTACCGTATTCAGTGCTCCATTGTTGTCGTTTGCAATCTTAGAAACCTTTTCAGCTAAGTCATCCAGACCCTTGTAGCTCTTCGATGTGTAAGACTTCGGAAGAGCAAACATATATGTTACACCATCATCTCCGTTTGCCCATGCCTTAGAACCACTCACATTGAAACTACCCGTTGCTGTCATATCGTACTTGACACTCGCCTTACCTGACTTATCGTTATTAACAGTCATATTATGAGATGTACCATTCTCATCTACAACAACACCCTTAACAGTTGAGCTAACTGGGTGCTTTCTTGCAAGAACAGCGACTGACAAACCAATCTTTTGAGTACCCTTTGTACTCAAATCAAGTGACTTGTTAGATGCACGCTTAATTTCTGAGTTCTCCAGAGCAAGCATTGTTGTATTAGCAATAATATCATTTGCATCTGACGAGCTCATTATACCCTTGGCATCAAACTCCTTTGAAGTCAGATTACCCGAAGAGTCTTTTTCCTTAAGCAGATATGATACGGTCGCTGACTTCTTAGAGCCTGTAATCTCTCTTGAAATTTTGTTTGCGTTTGCATCCATCAAACCTGAGCTGTTTGTACCCGTCTTATCGGCAGATAAGTTGCTATTGTTCAAAACGTAATTGTACTTATTACCCAAAACAATGTTACTACCCGAACCGCCTGAAAGACCAGTTTTCGTGATTTTCATTGTAAAGTTTGAATAGTTGCTGCTTGAAACTGAAGCTACATTTGTAAAGCTCTTCAAAGCATTTAAGTTGTTAGTACCCTTCCAAGCAGGTAATGCAACCTCAGCTGCATTTGCCTTTCTGAGATAGTAATTTGAGTCATTTGTATTGCTCCAAATATCGCCTACAAGATTTGCGTGCCCGGATGTACCCGATTTACCGAAACTCAACGTACCATTTGAGCTTGCGTTAATGTAATCGTCACTTACCGTACCGAGAGGAGCATGACCAGTAAGAAGTCTATATGAAACTTCCTTATGACTATACTTCGATGTGATGTTCTTATCTAACTCACTTGCTTTCTTGGCTGTACCCGATTTTGCCAAATCTGTACGGAGCGTATCACCGAAAGAGAAGAACTTCACATTTTGAACAGCGTTCTTTTCATCGTACCCTGTTTTGAGAACTTTGTAGGTATCATCTTTCGATGCACCCTTATTTGTTATCGCTATATTCAAGCTATCCTTCTTGGTAGTTGATACAGCTGGCTTAACACTTGCATTATCGGCTACTACAGATGAACGTCTAACCTTAAGGTCGCCAGACCAACCTGTTGAGTTATGTACCTCATCATAGGTTGGAGTACCATCTGTTGAATAGTACGTTATATGAGTGGCTGCTTTGGCATCTGAACCCCCAGTTAGTGATAATCTAGGGCGACCCCAATAAACACCAAAACCAGCTAAGTCATCCTTTCCTGAAGCACTAAACTCATTGCCTTGATAGTTGATGTACTTAGCGTAAAATTTTCTGCTCAAAGCGGCGGCTGTTGCACCTGTATTACCAATGTAACCTGGGGCTGCATATGAACTGCTCCAATATATGTGAGCCTTATTAGCATTAATCAAATCCTGATTTGAAATAGCCAGATAAGTACCACCCATTGTCACGCAGTATACTGGCTCGACAACAATTACCCATTTTGAATCTCGAAAGAACTCTTGTACATTCTTTGGCAAACCCTCAGCATCCTTACCAAGCAACTTCGTATATTTTTTCAGGAAGTAATCTACATTATCATCATTCTTAAAAACACCGTTTGCCCAGCTTGCTACGTCTTCGCACTTCGCTTCAAAGTTTGAACCCAAACTACCGTGAGTACCCCACCTTGGGCAAGTTTTTGCTACATTACTTGGCAAAACAGCAGAAAAGTCAAAAGTATCTTTGTTTGTTACCTTGTACATACCCTTATTGACGGAGTAATAGTCCTTCAACTGATAGTTGACATGGTCACCTCGATAATAATTGTTGTTATTATCTCTGTTCAGCTTACCTCTAACCGACCACAAAGCAGATACCTTATTGTTGTACGATGCCTTTGACACTGCATAGTAAGCATTTCTGACTTGTGAGTGCAAATTAGACTTTATTGCATCGGCGGTTAAATTACCTGTATAAACAACTCTATCCTGCACTTTGTAGGTATCACCATACAACAGCTTTCTTGGTGCAAGATATACTCTCACACCCAACGGAGTGCCACTTACGTTAGCAAACTCACCACTGGAAAGAGAACCTGGAGTTCCACCTTTACCGCCGTTTCCACCACCTGAGCCACCGCTGATAGCACTCGCCACGATAGCATTTTGCTCACTTGTGAGAACTGGAAGAATAGATACAGCACCTGTTAATGCCATAACGCCAGACACCATACCACAGATAAATCTCGATTTAAAAGAACGACTTTCCATTGTTATTTACCTCCTTTTCTCGAGAGTTTCTTAAATATTCCCTTACGGAACATAAGGAAAGTACCCGCTATAATTGCAAAAAGCGAACAACCTATAGCCACTACCCAAGATGTGATACCCGTCTGAGGAAGTACCCCTAATTTATCTGATGGATTTGACTTGTTATTCTTTGAAGTAACATTGCCGTCTTCATCGATGTTGAGTGCAACTAAATCAATAAGTTTTCCATCCACGGACAGGTCGCCATTCTCAACTAAGTCCTGCCAGTAGTTATCCCTATTGTTCGGGTTTACAGGGTTGTCGTTATTGTCAGTATCATCCGATGGCAAATCAAAAGAACCATCGCCGAAACTTGTGATTGTTACTGAAAGCTCACTTGTTGCATCTGTGTTAGGGTCTACTGCAAAGAACTTATACACGCCATTCTTGAATATCTGGAACTCTGCTGACGTTGTGTTTTCCTGTGCTGTAAAGCCATTACCATAAATCGTGCAAGCCTTATCTGTTGTAACAGTCAATACCAGACTGTCTGACTGAGATAACCCCGTATCATTCGTAGAAAGGAAATAACTCATCTGCGGTAAATCATCTTTATCCGCATCTGGGTCTGGCTGCTTATTCTCGTTTATGCAATCAACAGTAAAAGTTGCATTTTCAGTAACACCGAAAGTATCTGTCATGTACAGAGTGTATTCTCCGTTATCATACAACGGAATATCAAACTCATAAGAAGATACCCCTACTGGGATTGCATTTTCTGCATCAGGTGACAAATCACCATACAGCTCTCCGTTCAAACGTAACGTATAAGTTGAAAGCTCAGCACCTCCACGTGCCTCAGCCTTTATATGCACTACCGCCTTATCCTCCGTGGCTTCAGTGAACTCCCAATTAAACATACTAGCATCAGCATAAGGGTCATTCAATGGCTGCCCCAAAGATACATCGAAAGCAGTATACTCGTCAGTCTCCTTTGCCTTATAAAGCATATAAGCAGGAACATGAGCCGTTTTTTCGTTATAATTCAACGTATCCCCAACAGAGTAATGCTTAAAACCAGCAAGCAACTCAGTAAAATCCGCTTTAGGCTCAGCACTATCAGCGAATACGTCATACCAATCTGCCTTTCCGTCTTCGGTAGCGTTCTCCCTAGAAAGAAACAGGTAATAGCCGTCTTTACTGATTGTATACGACTTACCGTCTGCTTTTATGTAGTCATTCTCATACAATGTGTCAATTACTTGTTCATTGGTATAAGGCATATTATCCGCACTTACCGTCATCGAACCGAATGACATTGTAGCTACGATACCCAGACAAAGAAGTAAGCTGACTGCTCTTTTCTTTTTCATCTTACTCAAAGTGTTCTCCTCCTTTTCTAATTGTCATACAAAATCGTGATACCCGAATGCTATGAAACTACTGCGTCTCCCCAAATCGGGTTATTCACATTCGGATACATAACGTTTAGTTTAGGCTCAAACGACTAACGCACCAAAATGAAAAATATCTATAATCTGCAAAAATTATTTTGCGGGTGAGAATAGAAACAATTCTCAAAAATATTTGATAAATCTGACTCGAAAATCTAAGGGTATTTTATGCACCAAATGAATAGGTAAAGCTCGCTCTGAAAACAGGGGTAAAACGAAGCTCATCGAATAATCGCACTTACTCGACACCCTTTTCAGGCAAAACTCCGTATGCGGGCGTTTTCACGAGCAGGACTTGATTTGATGGCTGGCATCTTTGAATTTTTCTGCAATGTTACAAAAATAAAGGAGCAGTATCTGTTAGGATACTGCTCCTTTATGCTCAAATATATTCATCTAAATGGCTTAGGAAATAATCAATTTTCACAAAGTGAACTAACTGCTTATTTGAAGTATCAGCAGCATCTCTCTGAGCCAAATCTTCCTCAGATACCCGCTTGTTATTGCTCCTTTTGCCCTCAATGAAACTATCCCATACTTCTCTCTCTGTAAACTCCTTGGAATAATTATCCTCGCAGTTGCACAGGAGATACAGCTCAGCATTTTCTGTATTCCAGTGTAAGGCTTCACTCACAAGCCAACGGCAATCTGCTGGAAAAGGCTCTTTCTTACGCTTGATTTCAAATAGCTTATTCCCAACTACAAAATCAATCTCGGCTCGGTTGTTAACTCTGTACTTATAAAAAGGAACTTCAAGCATCGTCAACTCCAAATATATCACGTCTTCAAGCAACATCCCCTCCGCTGTTTCGCTGAGTTTCCTTGCAAAATCATCCCAAGATACCAAAACTCCATATCGTTGTGCTATATCGTTATATTTATCTGATAATGACGATAGTGTCTCGCAGACCAAACCATAACGTAACCCTATTGGAATAAGAAACTCCTTCGACATATTTGTATTCTTTATAATACAGTCGATATTATACAAAAAGTCCTTGAACTGGTCAATAAAATTCAAACTGCAATACTTCGACTTATGCACCTCAGCGAAATCCTGAATATTCAAGTAATCCTTCAAGCAACTAGTTAATTTCTTTCTAAATCCCGATAAGTCAACACCCGCTGATTTAGAAATTGAGTTTTTTACGGCAACGCTAATGTCAGATGACTCAAGTGTCCTGCTCATTATGTTTAACGACAAAGGCTCAGAGTATTTCTGCAACCATTTAAACAACAAAGTCTCTAAACTTCCTTTATCGTTAAAATACATATCTGACAACAGAGAATACTTATTTGAAAAATAATCAGACTGTTTTATTGTGCCAAACAAGTTCTGTATAATGGCGGTATTGATATACTCCTCACTGAGCTTTGCACGCTGCTCAAGACGAAGTTTATGATTATCTTCATATAATGTATCCGCCTGCAAAATGCCACCTTGTCTGATGTACTCTAACACACTGCACCCACCTACCAACTTTATATACTCATTATACGAAATATACGAAGTTGATACACGCAATGTTCTGCCGTATAAATACTGTCTAAACAACGGTAAAAATCCCGCTGAGTTCGTACCCGTCAATACGAATTTGACCTTAAAATAGCAATCACTCAATTCTGTTAGAAGAGATAATTCATCTTTAACATAAGTTATTTCATCAATAAACACATATTTTATCTCGTAAACTTCAACTAGCATTGTGATGTATTGCATCAGTTCTAAAGCCTCTGTTTTATCTGGAGATATTGTTATAAAAGCAATTTTAGCCAGAGATACCCCTTTATCATGAAGATATTGCACTGCTTGGTACATTAAAAATGTCTTACCTGTACGTCTAACACCATACAATGAAAGAATGTTCTGCTTAGCAATATCAGTATTATCCAAAAACGCCTTGACCTTATCGAAACAATTTCTATGGTTAGCGGTATTTCCACGCTCAATCAACTTGAGTAACGAATTTCCCATAATTAACCCGAAAGTGATGTGAGAACTCTCCTGCTCTTTCTTCTCCAGACCAAGATACTCATATAGGATTGTTCTTGCATTGTGCTTGGCACTCAAAGAAACAATACCCTGTTTGTCTGTGGATTGCATTTTGCCGTCTGACTCTGGAAGATACTCAAGCTCTTTCTCGAGAACCTCGATAGGAATATCAAAAGTACCAATATCCGTTTTGAACCTATATGCAACAGTATTAAAATCTGAGTCCAATAACTCATATATCTTATTCTCCATTAAGCAAAACACTCCTTTCATTTAATCTATTATAACATTTTTCTTATTGAAAATCAATAACTTATCAGGTAGTTAGAACCAACCTGGAACTGAAAAATTGTACCTCATTGTGATTATTCTATTGTCTCTAACAAACTCACCTATGTAGTTAGGTGTAATACCCAAACCTAACGGTACTCGTGCCATTATTAAGTAGGTGTTATCGAGGTCTTGAGATATGTGCTCAACTACTTCACCACTCAACATATCAGCTCTATCTATTATAATTAACTTATCTGAGAGGGAAGTTAAATCCCTTGCTGAGTCTACACCTCTTTCAAATACGACTACATCTGGATGAGGATTTCCGTTTCTTACCAGATTGCACATATACGTCTTTCCTGTTGCGGCTGCTCCTCTAACTACATTTATTCTACCCCTGAGCTGTATATCAAAGGTTACCACTTCTCCTGATGATACTATCAGATGTCTCGCTTTCTTATCGTAACTTATCATACTTTCAAATCCTCTCTTTAAAGAAAAGAGAGCGAACTCTTTGAAAGAAATCGCTCTCGTTTTCAATATATCTAAACTGGAGTAGATATGACTAACTCAAATGTAGACTAAATAGTGGTTATCTCGCCGTTAGGATATACAACATACCAATAATCATAGCCCCAACCAAAAGGGTCTCCGTATTGTCTAGTACCCGTGCCTTGCGTGTTTCCGCCTGGAGTTGTGCCATCATCTATTGTACCTTCATGATGCCCTTCATCATCATCCCAAGACCAAGACTTACCGCCACCGCCAGAACCTGAGTTACCATCATTATTATTGCTAGAGCCTCCGCCATTGTTGTTGCTTGAGCCTCCGCCGTTATTCTGAGAGCCGCCGTTGCCGTTGCCTCCGCCATTATTTGAGTTGCCTCCGCCGTTTCCACCGTTGTTAGAGTTGCCTCCACCGTTATTGTTGGAGCTACCTCCACCGTTGTTATCTGAGTTGCCATTGTTATTGTTGTCAGAGGGCTCCTCCGACTTCTCATCGTCCTTCTTCTCTTCCTCTGGCTTTTCCTTGATGATGAGCTTTGAAGTGGCTGTCACTTCGTTTCCACTGCTGTCCTTAGCCTTGTAGGTGATAGTGTATTTTCCAGCCTTGTAATCGAATTTCTTAGCCTTGCCGTCAAGCTCCGCTGTGAACTCTACGCTCTCATCGTAGTTATCCTTCACGGATACCCCTTTCTTGAAATCAGGGAGCTTACCGCCCTCCGTAATTTCATACTTCTCCTTGATACCCGTAAATTTAGGTTTCTCACTGTCAACTACCGTTACCGTGATGTTCCAGAGTTCTTCCTCACCTGTGGCAAGCTTGATGTTAAGTGAAATGCTCTGTACGCCCAACTTGTCAAGTGCGATCTTTTCTTCGCCGCTGGCAAATGCAGCTGTGTCTATCTTATCATCGCTCAGTTTAGCAGCAAGTTCAGCTGCGGTCATTTCGCTGCCTGCCTCAAGCTCACATTCAAACACCTTAGGCTCTTTCACCTCAGCCTCAGAGCTGCTATCCTCAGCTGCGGAAGATATCGAACTTGTGTCCGCAAGGCTGCTTGTTGTGCCTTTCTTACCCTCGTCATTTCCGCAAGCGGTAAGAAATACCCCTCCTGCTATCGCCAAAGCTGCTGCCGCAACAATAATGTTTCTCGCCATTTTTGATACCCCTCTTCTAATAGATTTTCCAAATACTTTAACTTCAAGTGCCTTAGGCACGTCAGTTTCATTCTCCATACCCTCAAGACCAGCTCTGAGCCAGAAGAACGGAATGATACATCTGAACTTCTTGTTCTCCTCTTCCTCAAGGCGTTCTATCTCGTCACGCATTTTTTTATTCGCTCTGCTGAGCCTGCTTTTCACAGTACCCAAAGAGATCTCCAGCGTGTCTGCTATCTCCTGCAAACTCATCTCATCGTAATACCTGAGTATCACGCACATACGCTGCTCCTCAGGCAGGCTTTCAACTACCCTGCGTACACATTCGATAACGTCCTCATTTCCAACTAGCTCTCCGGGAATAACACCGTCCGTGTCTTCGAGTTCGAGTTCTGTACCGTCCTCTGTCATATCTGACAGGTATAAAGGTTTTTTCTTTCTAAGATAATTCTTACATCTGTTTGCTACTGTTGTTCTCAGATAAGACTTAAAGCCAGCTGCGTTCTTGATATTGTCTAACTTCTGAAATACACATATGTAGCTGTCGTGAATAATGTCCATTGCTTCCTCATCGCTTTTGACGATGCTCTTAGCAAGGAAAAACATATGCTGACAAGTTTCTATGTACAGCACTTCTTTAGCCTGCTGATCACCTTGCTTCGCTTTCTCCACCGCTTCGGTGTAATCCACGTCTTCCTTCATTTTCTAAACTACTCCCATCTTCAATGATTTTCCTAAACAATGCCTTTTGCTGATCTTCGGTCAACTGATACCCTTCGGCAAGTTTTCCAAAGATCATACAGAGAACTTCTTCATTCATCTGACCACCTCTTGTCCTCTGTGTATATAGACAAATGAGATGCAGAAAAAGTTCCACCTTTCTAAAAAATTTTTTCTTCTATTCCAGTATAACATATTTCTCACTCAAAATCAACACTTTCTTAATAATTAATTCCTCATATGAGTAATATTATTTGAACTATACAACTCATATTTACATCTTCAATTATCTGTCTTATTTCTTTAAAATAATAATATAAAGCAAAGTTAAAGAAACTGACAGGAGAGATACCCAAATGATCAATGAAAACTGGATACTCGTAAAACTTCGTAAGTACCTCACTGACTACGGCTGGAGCATTTATAAGCTTGCCAAAGAGTCTGACATACCATACTCAAGTCTGAATAATATCTTTGTAAGAAATACAATGCCAACTGTGAGTACCCTAATGAAACTCTGTAATGGTCTCGGCGTATCTATGTCGGACTTCTTCAAAGACGATACCCTAGATCAGCCTGTCTCCCACGTTGTCAAGCTCTCTGATGAACAAGCTGAGATACTCACCAAGTACGATAGGCTTTCTGCTAGTGATAAGAAACTCTTAGCTGCGTACCTGTCAGGCTTGGCTAAGGAGTAGGTCTTTTCTTATCCCACCCAACCACCCCTTGATGTGATACTAGAGTTAGTTGACATACTTGAATCAGTTGTTCCAAGTGTCATATCCTAGTATGCACCTTCTTCTCTGATCCGCATTATAGAACTTGGTGTGTATCTTGTAGTGTTATATTTTAACTTAGCTGTAATCTTATAGGAAAATCCAGCTTTTCCTAAGCGATTTTACCTTGCTCTTAACCTATACTACCCATAACCAAATCTTGTTCGCCACTACGATTGTCTGATCGTGGTGGCTTTTTTCTTGCCCTTTCGTCTGTCGGTCGAGTGCATATAAGCTGTTCGATTTCTGTATAAGATACTGCCAGCTGAACGTACGCAGATAAAATCTTAAAACTTTTATTTTTCTAGCCATATTTTTTGTTCTAAATAAAAAAATCGGGTAGCTGCGATGTTTATTTATGGGTTATTGCTTTGGAGGACAGGCTAAAAAGTCTCCCAATATCTCGAACGTGTAGTCCTCAATCTCTTATAATTTCAAGCCAAAACTAGCAAATATACAATGTTCTTTAGGAAAATGTAGCTTTAATCACTGTGCCAAGTATTTTCTTAAATTATAAGCCTAATCTATCATAAATTCAAATATTCTTGTGGCATAATCACGATAAATATACATTAATTGCTACCATAAAAACGAGAATTGCTGCAATGTGCAATGTCAATATTATAGTAAATACACATCAATTACCATGATAAAATCTGAGGTTCACATAGCTTGATCTTACCCAATATTATGTTTAAAATACATTAATTGTTACCATAAAATCGTAATTCTTTGCAGTATGAAATGTCAATATTATAGTAAATATACATTAATTACTACGATAAAATCTGAGGTTTACATAGCTTGTTCTTACCCAATATTATGTTTAAAATACATTAATTGTTACCATAAAATCGAAAATTTTAGCAGTGTAGCAATGCCAAGATTATAGTAAAAATACATTGATTGCTACCATAAATCTTAAAATTGCTGTACCACTAATTGGATATTATTCTTTTATACTGACCACTCCTTGCTTCAACTGTGCAGCTTTTTATTGTTCATTTAACTACTGTTCTCTATTTTTTCACGTCTTATCGATGAAAGAATTATCGAGATAAAATTAATACTGACATAAAAAACAACAAAACCTGAAAATGGCGATATTTTTCGGGTTTTGTTGTTTTTTCTTGCGAGTTACTACTATTTGCTGTTCCAGATGAGATTACAGCTTGAAATCAAATAAATTATTTCTCAGATAAATTTCTTGCATATCGAGATCAATCTATACCTTTCTGAGGGTATACATCGAGATTTGTATATGAAAAATGAGATACGTCTATACCCTCAAGATTAATATACTTGGAGGGCAAGATGATGAAAGTAGGATCTAGAAAGGTTATAGTAAGTAAAGTGTTACTTGAAAGGGTTTGTAAACTGTTAGGCGAAGAACGCCAAGGAACTATAATTATTCGGGCATTTGTATTTTTCTTATGTGATTTTTACAACGAGTGCTCACCACTCTATTACAAAAATACAGGTCAAAGTCCTGAAGATGCATATGCTTCTGCCTACAATAAGCTGTGTGGTAAACCTTGGATCAAAAGGCACATAAACGATATCGAGAAGAAAGTAACTGTATCAGTTAATATTCCTTACGACATAGATCAGTTACTGAAAATAATAGTTCTGACTAATGATAGATCGAAAATAGCTAATTTGTGCCTTATTTTCGTTATCTCACATTATAAGTCATCGAATGAACTAACTATACCAGCTATCAAGCTGCATGGAAATAAGTTCAACCCTATTATGAGAGATACAATTAGGGCACTCGTAAGAGATAATAAATATGAAAGAATAACCGATGTCTTTGCTGGTGCTCTTGGAATTTCCACAAGAGTTCAAAAATATGGAGATAAGCTTTATGTCAATGTATATGACGACGTTGCTGCAAAGATCGATATGCAGAAAACACAAGGCATAGATGAGGCTCAAGCTTTGCCGCAAAAAGGGCTCTACAACTTGATGGAAGTTGTAAAGAATCAACCATTTAGGCTTATAACAAATATACTAACACTTGATTTTTCCAAGGATACTTTTACAAAGATAAAAGAATTATATGATAGTAATAACAAGAACGATAGCTCATTAGCTTATGCCACTTATTATTTTTATCTTAATGCAGTTAGCGTAATGAATAAAATGGAAAATTTCAATAGTAATGCAAAAACAGACACTCTTCTCAATGCTGCCAGACATATATATGAATATTCACTTTTTTTGAATCAGAAAAAAACTTACTTGAAGAGTAACAATTACAAGGAGCTCATAGGGGTAAGGAGAAGAGCTTTTTCGGAGAACTCTCTTGTTATTTATGATCCTCCTTACATTGACGGTGAAGGTTATAATACAGAATTTACTCTTGAAGACCACAAAAATCTTATTAAAACTGTTGTCAACAGCAAAGCTGATTTTATCTATTTTGTAAGAAATCGAGTAAGTAGAAGTGTTAGCAATGATAAAGATAAAAGTATAAAAGTAATCAATATTTCTCCACAGAAACTTAAAGCTGACGACATAATATTGCAAAATAAGCTTAGAGAGCTTTTCAAAAATAAAGGGAAAAAGGAAAAATTGTATTATATTCTTATACCATATAAAAGAGCTAAATTTCCGAATAACGAAAATGAAATAGTTGACAGGGAGTTTGGTGTCACATATGAGCTTATTGTTACCAGCATTAAGCCCAATGACGATCGTTTTAATGAGCTAAAGAACAAACACTGGGATGACTGGGATAATGAAGGTTACTGGGAGGGTTTCGAAAGGGAAATCAAATGGGGGCAGTTCTGACGAACCAAAAAAGGTTCTGAGAGTTTGAATTAAGGCTCAACTCTTGTAATAACGTCTTTTATTAATGTAACCACCCAACTATACATATGATAATAATAGTCAAGTATTAATTTTCTCAATACTTGACTATTGTGTAGGTTTGTCAATCATATTGGACACTATTATTAAGAAATTCGATAGGCGAAAACCATTTGAGGGGACGCATAGGACGGTTGTTTGTTCGACTTAA